>JAITHY010000220.1 GCA_031279715.1 Verrucomicrobiales bacterium
GCGGGAAGGTGGCGAGGCCGCGCATGATGAGCCAGGCGTTGAACGGGCTGAGCGTGCCGCCCAGATGGATGCCGCTTTGTTTGCGCAGCGCGGCGAGGTCGGCGCGCCGCCCCAGCACCGCGCCGCCGAGCGCGTCGCCGTGGCCGCCCAGGTACTTGGTCAGCGAGTGGATGACGAAATCCGCGCCCAGTGTCAGCGGCTTGGTGGCGGCGGGCGTGGCGAAGGTCGAGTCCACCGCCAGCCGCGCGCCGACGCGGCGCGCAAGGTCGACGACCGCGGCGAGGTCGGTCAGCCGCAGCAGCGGGTTGCATGGCGTCTCGACGTAAATTAATTTTGTCTCCGGCCGCGCGGCGCGGCGCAATTCGTCAAGGTCAGCGGTGTTGACTTTGGTAATCCGGATGCCCAGCGAGGGCAGCAGGTCGTTGGTCAGCTCGGCGAGCGCGGCGTAGGCGACGTCGCTGACGATGGCGTGGTCACCCGCGCGCAGCAGGTGCAGCAGCAAGCCGCTGACGGCGGCCATGCCGCTGGCGAATGTCAGCGCCGCCTCCGCGCCCTCCAGCGCGGCGAGTTTTTCCTCAAGTTGCGCGAGTGTCGGGTTGCCCCAGCGCGTGTAAACGAAGGCGTCACCGTCAGCGGCCTCGGCGGAGAACGCGGTGCCGGCGCTGACGGTGAAGGTGGTGGACATGACGATGCCGGGCGCCGATGCGCGGGTGACGGGGTCTGGCGTTTCGCCGGCGTGGACGGCTTTGGTTTGGTCGCCAATATCAGCGGGTAATTTTGCGCTCACGCTGTTGTTGTGTCAAAAAAATCCGCGTCTGTCGAGTTTTTTCGCGCGGCGGAAAAATCATACGCCGCTGACAGTGAGGCTGTTCGGAAAAAAACTGTTGACACTTTGCTGAAAAATTGAAATATTCCTATAGATTTCATGTGAAATTTGATTTAACGAAAGGATCCACATTATGAGCAGCAACTGGAAATTTGAAACTTTGCAAGTCCATGCCGGCCAGGAGCGCGACCCGGTCACACACGCGCGCGCGGTGCCGATTTATCAAACCTCGTCTTATGTCTTCGACGACGCCAAAGACGGCGCGGATTTGTTCGGCCTGCGGAAGTTCGGCAATATTTACACGCGGCTGATGAACCCGACCACGGATGTTTTTGAAAAACGCATCGCGGCGCTGGAGGGCGGCGTGACCGCGCTCGCCACCAGCAGCGGGCAGTCGGCGCAATTTATCGCGCTCAATAATATCCTCGCTGCCGGTGACAACTTCGTGACGACCCCGCACCTGTACGGCGGCACGTACAATCAATTCAAGTCGCAGTTCAAACGGCTTGGCATCGAGGCGCGGTTCACCGCTGACGATGAGCCGGAGTCGTTCGCCAGGTTGATTGACAGCAAAACGAAGGCGCTCTATTTGGAGACCATTGGCAACCCTGAAATCAACGTGCCGGACTTTGACGCCATCGCCAGGGTCGCCGCTGACCATGACCTCCCGCTGATTGTGGACAACACCTTCGGCGCGGGCGGCGCGATTTTCAAACCCATCGAGCACGGCGCGGCCATCGTGGTCGAGTCGGCGACGAAATGGATTGGTGGCCACGGCACCAGCCTCGGCGGCGTCATCGTGGACAGCGGCAAATTCAACTGGGGCAACGGCAAATTTCCCGCGTTCACCGAACCGTCGGAGAGTTATCACGGACTGGTGTTCTGGGACGTGGCGGGCTTCAACGGCGCGCTGGGGCTGGGCAACATCGCCTTTAACCTCCGCGCCCGCACCGAGGGCCTGCGCGACTGGGGCAACACCATCAGCCCCTTCAACTCGTTCCTGTTGTTGCAGGGGTTGGAGACACTGTCGCTGCGCGTCGAGCGGCACGTCCGCAACGCGCTGACAGTGGCGCGGTGGCTGGAAAAAAACCCCAAAGTCGAATATGTCAACTACCCCGGCCTGGAGAGCAACAAATACCACACGCTGGCGAAGAAGTATTTCAAAAACGGCTACGGCGGCGTGCTGACGTTCAAAATCAACGGCGACGCGGCGGCCGCTGACGGTGTCATCAACAACGTCAAACTGTTCAGCCACCTCGCCAATGTCGGCGACGCGAAATCGCTCATCATTCACCCGGCCACAACCACGCACGAGCAGCTTTCACCCGAGGAACAACGGGCCAGCGGCGTGGTGCCCGGTTTGATTCGGCTGAGCGTCGGCATTGAAAATGTGGACGACATCATCAGCGACCTTGACCAAGCGCTGGCGGCGGCGGTAAAGTAGGGAGGGTTTGTTAAGTCGGAACCGCTGACGATGACAGTCATGGTCAGCGGCGAACTGGCGCAAACCGGACAAACTTTTTTGCCATGCCCGTCATCATACCAGCCAGCCTGCCCGCCGCCGCCACCCTCGCGGCGGAACACATCGCCATCATCAGCCCGGAGAACGCCCGGCGGCAGGAACTCCGCCCGCTGCAAATCGCCATCCTCAACCTCATGCCCACCAAGGAAGCGACCGAAACGCAATTCCTGCGGCTCATCGGCAGCACACCCATTCAAGTCGAGCCGCTGTTCCTGACCACGCGCAGCTATACGGCGAAAAACACGCCGGTCTCGCACCTGGAAACTTTTTACTCGCACTTTGACGAGGTGCGCGAGCGTCATTTCGACGCGCTGATTATCACCGGCGCGCCCGTCGAGCAACTGTCGTTCGAGGAAGTTTTGTACTGGCGCGAGTTGCGCGACATCCTCGACTGGGCGGCGGCGCGCGTGTTTGCGTCGCTGTTCGTATGCTGGGGCGCGCAAGCGGCGCTGTATCATTATTACGGGGTGCCGAAACTGCCGCTGGAGAAAAAAATGTTCGGCGTTTTCCCGCACACCGTCAGCGACCCCAATCACCCGCTGCTGGCGGGCTTTGACGACACCTATTACGCCCCGCACAGCCGGCACACCACGGTGCTGGCCGAGCACGTCGCCGCGCACCCCGACCTGCAAGTGCTGGGCGAGTCACCGTCAGCGGGCCTGTTCATGGCCGCGTCGCGCGACCACCGGCGCGTGTTCATCACCGGCCACATTGAGTACGACCGCCACACCCTCGCCGACGAATACCGCCGCGATCTGGCGAAGGGTTTGCCCATTGACCCGCCCGTCAACTATTTCCCCGGTGACAACCCGACACTTCCACCCCGCCAGCAATGGAAAGCGCACAGCTATTTGCTTTATCAAAACTGGATTGATTTCATCTGCCGGCACGTCTCGCTGACCGCGTAAGACACGCTGACGCTGACAAAAAAAGCGCGGGCTAGACAAGCCCGCGCCAAAAGGAGGAAACAAAATGAACTAACTTCTGTACTTTTAGACCGCTGACCGTGAGTTTTGTTCAAATTTTTTTCAAAATATTTTCATTGCTGGCGCAACCCGCTGACCGTGAGCAAAATAAGTTTGATTTTTTATTCCCACGCATAAAATGTCGCCAATCGGGCCATTATGTTAATCGGCGCAAAAAAAATGTTGCAATCCTGTGATTTTTTCTTAATATTGGCGCTGTGTGAACAGGCACAACGCCCGTTCATGCAAACAAAAAAATAATAAGAGGAAAAAACAAAATGAATAAATTGATTGCCGGTCTTTTCGGCGCCGCGCTGATTGCCAATGTCGCTTTTGCTGACGCTGGCGCTCCCGCCCCGTCCGCCAAAGACCTTTCAAAGGCCGTTGAGAAAGTCAACTACGTCGAGTCTGACGTGGCTGGCGTCAAGCTCAGCGGGTATGTGGACGTGAACTACATCTATAACTTCTACGCTGGTGACAACGCCCTGCGTAGCGGTGTTGATGCGCAAAACTTTGGCAACTTCAACGTCAGCCAAGTCAAAGTCCAATTGGAGAAACCCCTGACCAACGAGAACAAATTGCAAGCCGGCTTTGTGGTTGGCGCATACCTCGGCCAGGACTTCGGCGGTGAAGCCAGTTCGCTCGCCGTTGCCAACGCCTACGTGAATGCGCGCATTCCGGTGGGCAATGGCATCGACATCAAGGCTGGTAAATTCGTGACCTGGATTGGTTATGAATCCCCTGAGCGTCCGGCGAACTTGAACATCACCTTTGGTGAGCATGGTTTCTTCCAACCGACCTACCTGACCGGTGTGGCGCTGGAATATCCCGTGAACAACATCATTGACCTCGGCATCGCCGTCGGCAATGGTTCCTCCATGGACAGCAACATTGGCTCCAATGGCTTCCTTAACCATGGTGATGGTTATGCGGCCACGGCCAAGATTGACTTCAAAGTCCCCGGCGGTAATGCCAACTGGCAACACGCGGTGTACTACAGTTGGGACGCTGCCGGTGAGCAAAACTTCACCGATGTCTATGGCTTGAACTTCCAAAAGAAAAACAGCTTGGTGGTTTATGACGGTATCCTGAACTGGGTGCCGAAATTCACCAATGGCAAACTTCTGTTGGCGGCCAACTATGACATCGGCAACTGGACCAACACCGATGGCGCAAACAAAGCGGACAGCACCTTTGTGACCGCCGCGTTGTATGCCAAGTATCAATTCACCGATGTGTTCAGCCTGGCTGGCCGTGGCACTTATGTTCACGCCAATGAACTTGGTTTGAACGAAGACCTCTGGAGCGTCACGCTGACCGCCGGTTTCGACTTGGTGGAAAACCTGAAACTCCGCACTGAGTATCGTTTCGACTTCGGCAATGACCGCGTCAGCGATGGTTACCTCACCCACAACAGCGGCCACACCGTTGCGGTGGAAGCGGTTTATGTGTTCTAATTCAGGTTAGACAAAAATTCTTAAAACCCCGGAGCGCAATCTCCGGGGTTTTTTGTTGTCGCCGCCAAATTTTTACCCTAGTGTGCTTGCTCTCATTAATAAAAGGAGTTCATCATGGCAGTTAAGAAAATTGAAGCGATTATCAAGCCGTTCAAACTGGAGGAAGTCAAGGAGGCGCTAACCGAGATTGGCGTCGAAGGCCTGACCGTCAGCGAGGTCAAAGGTTTCGGCAGACAAAAAGGCCACACTGAAATTTACCGCGGCAGCGAATACACCGTGGACTTTCTACCCAAGGTCAAAATTGAGGTGGTTATCGTGGACACTTTGGTTGACAAAGCGGTGGAAGTCATCGCCAAAACCGCCAAAACCGGCAAAATTGGCGACGGCAAAATTTTCGTCCTGCCCGTTGACGACGCCATTCGCATCCGCACCGAGGAACACGGCGAAAAAGCCGTATAATGGCCGCTGACGGTGACCGCCATGATTAGCGATCCGCAAGAACTCTGGCAGAAAGCCTGTCAGGAGTTGCAAAAACTCATCTCCCCTGATGCGTTCCGCCGTTGGTTCACATCCGTAAAGCCTGTTTCCTTCGAGTCCGGACGGTTGGTGCTGAGCGCGGATAATTCCATCTACCCGTTTTGGATTGAGGAAAATTACGCCACACAACTCAAGGAATCGCTGGGCCTGGCGTTTGGCCGCGACGTCGATTACGCCTTCGAAATCACCGCCAACCATCACGCGGAATCCACCGCGCCGAATGACGCTGACGATGCGGAACCCAAAACCGGCAAATCCCCGCACGCCAACGATTTGATCTCGCGCTACGTTTTCGAAACGTTCGTCGTCGGCGCCAACAACGAGTTCGCCACCGCCGCCGCCAAAGCCGTCGCTGAATCACCCGCAAAAATTTACAACCCGCTCTTCATCCACGGCGCCGTCGGCCTGGGCAAGACACACCTGATGCACGCCATCGGCCACCAAATCATCAAAAACAAAAAAAGCAACAAACCGCCCAAGGTCGTGTACGTCACCTCCGAGCAATTCACCAACGAATTCATCACCGCCATCCAGCATGGCGAAACCGTTAAATTCCGTAAACGGTACCGCCAGGCGGATTTGCTGCTCATCGACGACATCCAATTCTTCGCCGGAAAACTCAGCACGCAGGAGGAATTCTTCCACACCTACAACGCCCTCTCCAACGGAAACAAACAAATTGTCCTGACCAGCGATTGCCCGCCGTCCGAGGTGAAAAACCTGGAGCCGCGGCTGGTGTCGCGTTTTGAACAAGGCCTGACCGCCGAGCTGGGCGCGCCGGACGCCGAGACACGGTTGGCGATTCTCAAGGCCAAGGCGGCGGAAAAAGACATCCGTCTTGGCGACAGCGTGCTCACGTTCATCGCTGAGCGTGTGAAGGCGAATATTCGCCGACTGGAAGGCGCGCTGAACCGCGTGGCGGCATGGGTGGCGTTGAACGAACGGAAAGTGACCCAGCCGCAAGTCGAGGAATTATTAAAAGATTTTATCCAACAGGAAGCCCGCAACGCGCTGACAATGGAGGACGTGCAAAAAAAAGTCGTCGAGGCTTTCGACATTCGCATGATTGACATGACCAGCAAAAAGCGCCCCAACAACATCGCCATTCCGCGCATGGTTGCCATGTACTTGTGCCGCCGCCTATTGACGCGCAAGTCATTGCAGGAAATCGGCGAAGCATTCGGCGGACGCGACCATGGCACCGTGTTGCACGCCTGCAAAAAAATTGAAACCGACCTGGCCAAGGATGAAAATCTGCGCCAACAAGTTAATTTTCTCATTCAAAAATTGGAGGCGGCGCGTTAACCCCAAAGCTGTCGTTTTTATGCCAATTTATTTATAAACCACCGCAACTTTCCCAAGATTAACAATATCCAACAAGCATCCAATAAACCGCCAATGACATGAAAATAAATTCCCATGACTCAAAGTTGTTCATTATCAGCGCCGCGTCTGTCACCCCATTCACAAATTATTTTTCCGGAAAATTCGCTGACCATGAGCAGTTTATGATTTTTTTCTTGAATTATTAACAAGATTATTGCTACTTTTTTTTATATCTCTATAAAGAATTACTTAGAACAAACAGACATGAAAATCTCCATTCAACGTGACAAGTTTCTGGCGGGCTTGCAAGTGGTTCAAAGCGTGGTCAGCACACGCACCACACTGCCAGTGTTAAGCAACGTGCTCATCAAAACCGGCGAAGGCAATGTCAGCCTGTCCACAACCGACCTGGACACCGGCATTCGCACCGCCGTCGAGGCGGTGGTTGAAAAGGAAGGCAGCATCACGCTGCCGGCGCGCCGTTTGTTCAGCATCATCAGGGAACTGCCCGCCGCTGAGGTGGTCATTGAGGTGGACTCCAAATTGCACGCGAGCATCCGCAGCGGCAACAGCTTCTTCAAAATCATGGGCCTCGCTGAGAGTGACTTCCCGCCGTTCCCGAAGACTGAAGGCGCCAATTTGTTCAAGCTCGACCAGGCCGTGTTCAAGGACATGCTGAAGAAAACCTCATATGCGATGTCCACGGACGAGAGCCGCTACGTATTGAACGGCGCATTGCTGAGCTTCAGGGAAAACAAGCTGACCATGGTGGCGACTGACGGTCGGCGCCTGGCCCTGGTCGATCACGAACTTGAAGTGCCGAAGACCAACGAAACCGACATCATTTTACCCACCAAAGCGGTCAACGAATTGCAGCATATTTTGACTGACAAAGGCGAGGTGACCATTTCCATCGCGGAGAACCAAATTTCATTCACCATCAGCGACACCTTTTTGGTGTCGAAATTGGTCGAGGGCAATTATCCGAATTACCGGCAGGTCATCCCCAGCGAGACCAAGGAACGCATCACCCTTGAGCGCGAATTATTCCTCAATTCCGTGCGCCGCGTGGCATTGCTCTCCAGCGAAAAATCCAACTCGGTCAAGCTGAACTTCGGCAAAAATATTTTGGAAATCACCGCCAATACACCCGATGTTGGCGAGGCGCGTGAATCGCTGGCGGTCAATTACAAAGGCAAGGAATTTGCCATCGCGTTCAATCCCGAATATCTCATCGACCCATTGCGGAATCTGGACACACCGGAAATTTCCCTGGACTTCACCGATGAACTCAGCCCCGGCGTGATTCGTTACAACAAACCGTTCTTGTACGTGATTATGCCGATGCGCACGGCGTGATTAAGTCTTGAACGCCTCATCCCAGGGTCACCTCAACCGGGCGCTGAAAAACCGCCACATCCAACTCATCGCCCTTGGCGGGGCGATTGGCACGGGGTTGTTCCTCGGCTCGGCGGGCGTGATGGAGATGACCGGGCCGTCGATGTTGCTGGGTTACGCGATTGGCGGGCTGGTGGCGTTTCTCATTATGCGACAGCTCGGCGAGATGATTGTCGAGGAACCCGTCGCGGGTTCGTTCAGCCATTTTGCGTACAAATACTGGGGTGATTTTCCGGGCTTTCTCACCGGCTGGAATTACTGGGCGCTCTACGTCCTCGTCGGCATGAGCGAACTCACCGCCGTCGCCAAATACGTGCACTTTTGGTGGCCGCACATCCCGCAGTGGATGCCCGCGCTGGTGTTCTTCATCATCATCAACGCCATCAACCTCGCCAACGTCAAAGTCTTCGGCGAGGCGGAATTCTGGTTCGCCCTCGTCAAAGTCATCGCCGTCATCGGCATGATAATTTTCGGCGCCTGGCTCATCGTCAGCGGCGCGTCACCGACAGCGGCGGTGGCGAACTTGTGGGCGCACGGCGGCTTCTTCACCGGCGGCGCGGGCGGGTTCGTGTTGTCGCTGGTCATCATCATGTTTTCATTCGGCGGCTTGGAACTCATCGGCATCACCGCCGCCGAGGCTGACGACCCGTCGCGCACCATCCCGCGCGCCGTCAACCAAGTCCTCTGGCGCATCCTCGTCTTCTACATTGGCGCCATCGCCGTCATGCTGATGCTCATGCCGTGGAACGAACTCGTCGCCCACATCAAATCCGGCGGCGACAGCTACAGCGGCAGCCCGTTCGTGCTCATCTTCTCGCAACTGGGCATCCCCAACGCCGCGCACCTGCTGAACTTCGTCATCCTCACCGCCGCCCTCTCCGTCTACAATAGCGGCGTCTATTGCAACAGCCGGATGCTCTACGGCCTCGCCGCGCAAGGCAATGCCCCGCGCTGGCTCGCTGACACGGACCGCCGCGGCGTCCCCGCCGCCGCCATCGCCGTCTCCGCGCTGGTCACCTTCCTGTGCGTGGTCATCAACTTCATCTTCCCCGCGCAAGCGCTGATGCTCATGCTGCTGCTGGTCGTCGCCTCGCTGCTCATCAACTGGTCGCTCATCAGCCTGACCAGCCTGAAATTCCGCGCCGCCAAAAACCGCGAGGGCGCGACGCTGAAGTTCAAGTCCATCGCCCACCCCCTCGGCCAAATCTTCTGCCTCGCGTTCGTGCTGTCCATCCTCGTCGTGATGCGGCGCATCAAGGATTTTGAAAACATCGTCTGGCTCGTCCCGCTGTGGCTGGCGTTCATGGGCGGGTGCTACTTGCTCAAACGCCGGCGGCGCTGATGGTCAAGCACGTCAAGCAGCGTGTTCGCAAAGCCGAGCACCGCGGAAGTGTTCACTCCCTTGGAGTTGATAATTGGCCGGGCGACAAAGGCGAAATGCGCGCGGTAGAGCAGCGCCATCCCGTCCAGGAGATAAAGTTTCCGAGGCATGTCCACAAGGTAGCGGATATGAAGTAAAATCCAAACCTCAATTTTGCCGGGGCGCCGCTGACGGTCACGGTTTGGCGCGGCGGGCGGTTTTCAGCCTGGCAATGGCGGGCAGTTTGCGGCGCAGAATGGCGTCGATTTTTTGCTCCAACAGTTGCTCGACTTGCTGCTCGGCGGTCGGGGCGGTGAGCTTGGCGTGGGCGCGGTGGATTTGCGTGGCGGGCAGTTTTTGCTTCAACTCCATTAGCACGTCCGGCATTCGCGTCCGCTCGCCGTCCATCAAGTAAGTCAGGCAATCCTCCAAAATTTCCGCGCACAACATGGCGTGACTGGCATGGCCGGCGCGGCTGGCGATGTCCTTGTAGTCCTCGATGGAAGCCGTTTTAAGACGTACGTTGAACTGGGTTTTTCCTGCTTTGGGCGGCGCCATTTTTCAAACCTAGGACAAAAAAATGAAAGAGGATAAAAAATGTCTTGCATCATATTGATAATACTATTATTATCCTATGCTTATTCCCGAAGGAAAAAACAAAAATGAAAACAAACAAACTAACCAAATGGGCCGCGTTGCTGCTGACTGTCAGCGGCATGGCGGCGGTGCCACCGACCATCATGGCGGCGGCAGGAGATAATAAAGTTGTCATCACCGTTGGCACCACGGCGGAATCCGACAAAAGCTATTTGAGCAATGCCAATTCGGCTGCGCCCCTGGATGTTAGCGGTTCCGGGGTGATTTACAGCGGCACTAATATTACTTTGACAGGCACAGGACTCGTCTCCTCGGGAGCCTACGGGGCTTGGTTTACAATCAAGGAACGGTATTTTTATACACCAGCACAATCTCCACCTCGCCCAACGGCGTTGGGGCAGCCCATCCCGTTTATGTTTATGGCACTTCGTCTTTCACCGGTAGCA
>JAITHY010000023.1 GCA_031279715.1 Verrucomicrobiales bacterium
GCTGACGTTCACGTTTAAGCCTTGGCTCATGGTGTAGTCGCTGGCGAGGATGTGGAGGTAGTTGGCTTGGAGTTGAGGCTCGATGAACCAGTCGTGCGCGAACTTGATTTGTTTGCCGAACTCGACGCTGCCGCCGACGCTCCAGTTGTTGTAGCTGCCGTTGAAGTGATTCGCGCCGCCGGCGTTGCCGGTTAATTCGTTGTCCGTGTATTGCGCTTTCAGCGTCGCGTCCAAATACCATCCGCTGTCGTTCAGCCAACTCGCATACAAGCCGGCGTAGTAGTTGCTGATTTCAGACTTGCTGCCGTGGTGACGATGGTCAGTGTCAGCGGCTCCGTAGCCGAGGAACACGCCGGTGAACAAATTGTTGTCGCGGTCGAGCGTGAACTTGTGGTCGGTGCCGATGTCGACGCCGTACACATATTGCTTGAACGCCTGGCCGGTGACGCTGGTGCCGTAGTTCAACTGCTGGCCGTAGCTGCGTATCCACACGTTTTCAATGAGCTTGTCCGCGCTGAACATCGGGGCGGCGACTTCTTTGTCTTCCTTGCCGCTGATGTTCACGCTTTCAACGCCGTTCTGCAAACGCAGTTCGCCCATGCGTTTGAGCAAGCTGTTTTGCTGGGCGAACCACGCGCCTTTTTGCGCGGCACTCAAGCCGGTGGCGATGCTGCCGGCGGTGCTGAGTTTGCCATTGGGCCGCGTGTACAGATTGCCGTCGGGACCGGCCACCACTTCTTCCTCTATCAAGCCCCAATCGTAGTCTTCAAACTCCCACACGCCTTTGCCATTGCCTTGCACCAAGTCGTTGATGATGCGGTCTTGGTCTTCCTGACTGGCGGCGGTGCTGCCAGTGACGTTGATGGTGATTTTGCCATCGCCGCTGGCGCTGCCGGTGACATCGAGGGAGCCGTGGCTTTGGTCGTCGCTGTTGATGTCAATGACGATTTTACCGTTATTGTTCATGTTGTCGAAAATCACGGTGTGGTCGCCGATGTTCCACGTGCCGTCATTGATGCCGTTGTTGCCGTGGCTGTCTTTGTCGAACGTGAACTCGCTGCCGGGGCTGACGTTCAAGTTGCCGCCGTCAATGAACCCGCCGGTGCCGCTTGCGCCGCCGCTGATGTTCACGGTGATGGTGCTGTCGTCGCGCTGGTCAACGTCGCCGAGGAAGCTGCCGTTGGGACCGGTGATGGTCACGGTGGTGTTGGACGAGCCGCTGCCGGTGAGGTTGCCGATGATGGTGCTGCCGTTGCTGCCGGTGATATTCAGCATGCCGTCGCCAGTGTTGTTGCCATTGCCAGTCAAGCTGCTGTTATCCAAGTTGATGTTCAACACGCCGCTGCCGCTGTTGGTCACGCCGCCGTTGATGCCACTGCCGCCATTGATGATGACATTGCTGGCGCCGGAGAAATTGGAGGCGGTATTGATGCCGCCTGTATTGGCAGTATCCACGTTGTTCAACATGATATTGCTGTTATCAGTACCGGAGACAGTCAGCAAAGCCCTGCTGTCACCGGTCATGGTGCCGCCATTTATCACTAAATTACCACCGTCATGGACATTTATCACATTCGAACTTCCCGTGACTGTGACGGAACTGTCATTCAATTCCATCGAACCACCGGAGCCAACAATCACACCGATACCAGAGGTGGTTACCGTCATTCGATTGCTGATGATCACACCACCTAGATAAGTAGTTAAAGCAATGCCACCCGATACGGTAATCTCCGAATCGTTCAACTCGACGAGCGAACCACTACCACTGGACACGGCAGAAGTATTGGCTCCGGTAACAGTAACGGAATTCGCCACGATAAGGCTGTTGATGTTGGCGTGAATTCCCGCGCCGCTTGGACCTTGAACTTCAATCGCTACGCCATTCAAAGTAATGGTTGAGGAAGCGAGTGCGTGAGCTGCTTGACCATGGGTGTTGGTGGTTGTGATGGCGCCACCGGTCAGCGATATCATTCCTCCCTCGTTAGCCAAGGCTGCATAATTGCCGTTTGAGGTGTTGGCAGTGGCGCTAAGAATAATGTTGGTGCCACTGTAGAGGACACCGCTGTTGACAACTATCAAAGCCGCTCTGATATCGCTTCCTTGATAACTGCTTCCGGTCTCCACTAGCGTGCCTGAAGTTACGCCCTTAAAGTCCGCCTTGGCAATCAGGGGTAACGCCGCCATGCCGCTGAATGTCAGCAACAATGCAGCCCATTTTGATATGATGTTAGTTTTCATTTTGATTTTTCTTCATTTATTTTTTCTTAACCAGCGTAGTGCGTTATGCCTACGTGCTCCGATTTCGGAGCACAAGCCAAGCTAAAAAGTTTCGGGAGGTCAAGCTCTATTTTCGGAACATGACAAAACAGCAAAATATCGTGGGCGCCCAGGTGCAAAAAATCCGCTTGAAAAAGAATTTTTCCCAAGAGCAGTTGGCGGCGCGGTGCGGGGTGCTGGGCTGGAACATCAGCCGCGGCACGCTCGCCAAGGTGGAGGCGCAAATTCGCTGCGTCAGCGAGCAGGAACTGTTCATTCTTGCCAAGGCATTGCGGGTGGAAATGAACGATTTGTTCGCGCCGGCTTTCAAGCAGCGGTTCGCCGTTCTTTATCGCATTCGCCGCTGACGGTCGGCGAGTGGAGGCTGGGCCAGCCGTTGTTTCTTGTCTTTTCCAACTTGCCTGGCTTGACCGTCAGCGGCTTTTCATCATCAGCCTGTCAACCAACCGGCGGGGTCAGGCGGCCCGTTTGGCTTCGTATGCTTCAACGCGCTCGTCCAAGTAAGCGCGGAGTTCGTCGCAGGTCATGTCCTTGGTTTTAAGGGAAATTTTCCGTTTGATTTTGCGGAAAAATTCCACGGTATGGAAGCCCTCGATGGGTTCTGGGTATTGACAGGCGCTGGTTGTGTTGGTTTTCATGGATAGGTGATAGGTTGCGGGGAGCGGATGTCAAGTTGCCTGTGGTCGTGGCTTTGGTTCACAGTATTATAGCCGCGGGCACGGATTTCGCTCACGATGTGCTTGAAGTTCCAGCTTTACTAACAAATCGACCCGGCAAAGCGTGGCAATGTGCAAACAATCGTCCGCGCTAGTTTGGCCGGAAACTTTGCACGCCAGATGCTTTTGCGCCAGTATGAGGGCTTCGGGCAGGGGCTTGACAAAGCCCAAATTTTGCCACGGCAGGATCTCAAAATCTTCATTAAAAAACAAAAAACTTTGCGAACCTTTGTCTCTTTGCGCCTTTGCGTCAAAAAATCCCTTTGACGCAAGCTGTCATCTCCGCCAGATTGTTATCACTATGAGCGAATTGATTGCGTACAATAAAAACAACCCGTTTCTGGCAACCATCACGGAAAATCGCTCGCTGAGCAAAGCCGGCTCCATCAAGGACACGCGGCATTTGGTGGTCAACATCAGCGGCAGCGGCTTGCAATACCAGCCCGGTTACTCGCTCGGCGTGTTTCCGCAAAATCCGGCGGCGCTGGTGGACGCGCTGACGGTCAGGCTCAAGCTCGACGCTGACGCTCAGGTCGCGCAAAAGGACGGCTCCGCCAAGCCGTTGCGCCGTGTGCTGCTGGAGGACGTGACGCTCAATCGCGTGAGCAAAAAATTTGTCAAAGCCGTCGCGGAAAAACTGCCCGCCGGCAATGAGTTGCTGACCGTCAGCGGCAGCGAGGAGGCGCTGGACGAGTATGTGTACACGCGCGATTTCATTGACGTGCTCGGCGAGTTTCCCGATGTCAACTTCACGGCGGAGGAATTGTTGGCGAGCGTCAGCCGCAGCAATCCGCGCTTGTACTCCATCGCGTCGAGCCAGCGCAAGCATCCCGGCGAGGTGCATCTCACGCTGGCGGTGGTGCGTTACGAGACGCACGGGCGCGCGAAGAAAGGCTTGTGCTCCGGCTACCTCGCCGACGACGCGCCGCTGAACGTCAGCGCGCTGCCGGTGTTCCTCGCGCCGAACAAACATTTCAAACTGCCCGCTGACGGTCAGACGCCGATTATCATGGTCGGCCCCGGCACCGGCATCGCGCCGTTCCGCGCGTTTTTGGAGGAGCGCGAGGTGAGCGGCAGCGGCGGCAGGAACTGGCTGTTTTTCGGCGACCAGCACCGCGCGACGGATTTTATTTACGAGGACGAATTCGCCGCGTGGCAAAACAGCGGCTTGCTGACCAGGCTCAGCACGGCGTTCTCGCGCGACCAGGCGCACAAGATTTACGTGCAGGACCGGTTGCGCGAGCACGGCGCGGAGTTGTGGCAATGGTTGAAGGACGGCGCGTATTTCTATGTCTGCGGCGACGCCAAGCGCATGGCGAAGGATGTGCACCAGGCGTTGATTGACATCGCGCAACAGCACGGCGGCTTGTCACCGTCAGCGGCGGATGAGTACATCAACCAGACGCTGATGAAGACCGAGCGGCGTTACGTGCGGGATGTGTATTAAAATTTGCCGCGCGAACAACAATTGGAGGCGGACGCTGACAGTGACGGCGCGGAGTTATCGCCCGTTGACTAAACCCCGCTCCTCTGCATAATCTCTCCGATGCCTCCGCGCCGAACCAGAAAAAAAGCCGCCGCCCGCGCACCGCGCCGGGCTAAAAAAGGGAATTATTCCGCATGGTTGGTGGTGGCGCTGACGGTGTTTGCGTTGCTGGCGGGGATTGGGTTTTACTTGTTCAACCAAGAGCGGGGCAAGCATGAGAGCATTGCCGAGAAGGCGCGTCAAATCGCCAGGGAAAATCCCAACGCCGAGGTGTTTACCAACGACGCCAACCGTGACGCCGACGTAAAAAAAAAGTAGCGGCGCAACCTCCCGCCGCGCCCAAGCCGCTGCCGGTGGCTCCGCCGCCAAAATCTGGGCCGTCAGCGCCCCATCCCCCCGAACCGCCGCTGATGGTCAGGAAAATTGAGCCGCCGCTTGCGTCATCATCAGCGGCGGAACCTCAACGCGCCGCAATCGTGGTCGCGCCCGCGCCGGTCACGGAAATGGATTACGCCGCCTGGCAGGTGCAAATGGAGCGGTTGAATTTTTCCTGCGGCACCATTGACGGCGGCTTTGGCATGAGGAGCCGGCGCTCCATCATTCAATTCCAAAAAAGCCGCGGGCTGGCGGTCACCGGGATGCTGGATATTGAAACCCGCATGGCGCTGGGCACACCGGGCAATCCGTTTGCGCTCCACACCGTCAGCGCCGGGGACATGGCGCAAATCAATCCGCCGCCGGCCACCTGGCGCGCCAAATCCCAGGCGGCGTTCCTCGGCTACAAAAACGCCTGGGAAATGCTCGCCGACAAATTTCACTCCAGCGAGGAATTTTTGCGCAAACTCAATCCCAACATCCAGTCACCGTCAGCGGGAGCCGTCGTCACCGTGCCCAACCTGGAACCCGCCGCGCCCATCACCCGCGCGAGCAAAATCGTCATCATCCTCAGCGAGACGACGATGCTGCTCTATGACCGCAACGGCAGGTTGCAAGCCTGTTTCCCGTGCTCCATCGCCGCCGACAAAAACAAGCGGCCCAACGGCCGGCTGACCGTCACCAACAGCGCGTTGAACCCGAACTACACGTTCAGTCCCGAAGTCTTCAGGGAAGCCGCTGAGCGTGAGGGCATCACGTCGAAAATAATCATTCCGCCCGGCCCAAACAATCCGGTCGGCTTGGCGTGGGTGAGTTTGTCACTGCCCGGCTACGGCATCCACGGCACGCCTAATCCGAGGGAAATTTCGCGCAGCGGTTCGCACGGTTGTTTCCGGCTGGCGAACTGGAACGCGATCAAGGTGTACAAAGCTGTCGCGCGCGACACGCCGGTTGAAATAGTGGAATAAATTTCAAACATCCTGCCGCGTTGAGGGCGTTTTTTTCATGTGCTGCCGCCAGCGCCAGATGTGGGCGGCGAGTTTGTTGCGGACGGCGCGCCAGACCGTCGGGGTGTGCGGGCGGTTTTGATATTCGTCGCGTTTTTCCAAAATGTCGCGCACATACGCCTTGGTTGTGGGATAGTCAATGCCGGCGATGAACGGCGCGGCTTCCCAGCGCGGCAGCGGTTGCGCCCAGCGGCGGGCGTGGGTGCGGCCCGCGTTGTATTCGGCCAGGGCGAAGGCTTCGGGATGGTCGGCGTTGTTCCAGCGGACGATGGCGCGGGCGAGGTACCAGCCGCCTGCCATGATGTTGGTGCGGGGGTCGAGCAAATCCGTCTCGCGGAATGTGGAGATTTTTTCCGCCCTGGCCCATTCCTTGCCGGCGTTGGGCGTGACTTGCATCAAGCCGCGCTCCCGCGCCGCGCCGAGCACGTTGGGCTGAAAATCGCTCTCGCGCCAAATGACCGCGCGGATGAGGTGCGGGTCGAGGTGGTAACGTTTGGCGGCCTCCGCGATGAAGGGTTCGTAGATTTGGCTTTGTGCGACGAGCCGCGCGCCCCATAAGTATAACGCGGCGGCGGACGCTGACAATGCGGCGGCGCAGATGAGTGAAATTTTAACCAGGTGTTGAGGGCGCACGTCCCCAAGCTAAGGCGCGAGTTGAATAATGCAAACTTCTTTGTGTTCTTCGCGCGCGTTTGCGGCTATTAAGAAAGGTTGTATGGAGCCTGATTTGTTGTCCAACTTGGAGCCGCTGACAGTGAGGCGCTATGTGCGCGTGGCGCCGGAGCTGGCGCTGGACAAGCTGTTTGATTACATCCTGCCGCTGACGCTGGCGGACCAGGTGCAAGTGGGGCACCGGTTAAAAGTGCCGTGGGGGCGGCGGACAGCGCTGGCTTACGCGGTGGAGTTTCCTGACCGGACGCTGGTCGCGAACTGCCGCGAGGTGATTGGGCTGGCAGGCGATGAGCCGTTGCTGCCGCCGGTGCTGGTCAAGCTGGCGCGGTGGATGGCGGATTATTATTGCTGTGATTTCAACCAGGCGTTGCGCGGGATGTTGCCCGATGTGGTGCGGGCGCGGGAGGATGGGTTTAAGCGGCGGTATTGGGTGCAAGCCGGACCCGCTGACGATGAGGTGACGGTCAGCGGGTTGCTGAAGAACGCGAGGGTGCAGCGGCGGGCCTGGGAATTTTTGCAAAAAAGCGGCGGCGGGTGGATGGCGGAGCTGTCGCGCCGGTGCGGGGTGACGCCGATGGTGTGGCGGCATTTGGCGGACAAGGGGCTGGCGGTGATTAGCATTGAGCGCATGGAGCGCAACCCGCTGACGGTGGAGGCGCGGCCCGACCGCCCGCTGACGTTGAACGCGGAGCAGCATGCGGCGCTGGCGCTGATATTGTCGCAACTGGACGCGGGGAACCCGAAGCCGGTCATGTTGCGCGGCGTCACGGGCAGCGGGAAGACGGAGGTGTATTTGCAGGCGTTGGCGGCGGTGTTGAAACGCGGCGGGAGCGGGTTGGTTTTGGTGCCGGAGATTGCGCTGACGCCGCAGACGGTGGAGCGATTCCGACGGCGGTTTGAGGCGATGCACACGCGGGTGGCGGTGTTGCACAGTCATTTGTCAGCGGGCGAGCGGCACGACCAATGGCAGATGATTCGCGACGGGCGGGCGCGGATTGTGATTGGCGCGCGGTCGGCGATTTTCGCGCCGCTGAGGAT
>JAITHY010000047.1 GCA_031279715.1 Verrucomicrobiales bacterium
CGCGGAGTCGGCTATAGAATGTTGGAGGCGGTTTGACGCCCCAACCATGACCACGCCGCTCATCATCAGCCTGTGTCTGCTGCACATTGTCAGCGGCGCGTTTTATTTTCACGCCAGACGCGCCGCCGCCCGGTCGCGCGAGCTGTCCCGCCAGCTTGACGCCGATCGTCAGCGCCTGCGCGCCCTTGACCGCCGCGCTGACGCTGAGAAATTCAGCCTGCAAACCATTCTGGCCAGCATGGCGGAGGGAGTCATCATCAGCGACGCCGGCGGGGTCATCCAGGCCGACAACCGCGCCTTCCGCGAGATGTTCGCCGTGCGGGACAATCCGGTGGGACGCCGCGCGTGGGAAGTGCTGCGCCAGCCGGAAATCATGCCGCTCATCACCGGCGCGATTCGTGAAAAACGGCAAATCTCCGGCGAGTTGGTGTACGAGGATTTGCTGAACACGGGCGGCCGGAAAAAATTTTTCCGCGTCAGCGTCAGCGCGCTGGGCGGCGGCGGCGGCGCGGTGGCCTTGTTTCACGACATCTCGCGCGTCGCGCAGCTGGAGGAATTGCGCAAGGAATTCGTCGCCAACGTCTCGCACGAACTCCGCACGCCGCTGTCCATCTTCCGCGGTTATTTGGAAACTTTGCTGGATCATCCGGACATGGCGGCGGCTGAACGGCAACGGATTTACCAGGTGATGAAGCGGCATTCCGACCGTTTGAATTCACTGGTGGAGGATTTGCTGACCTTGTCACGCCTGGAGTCCGGGCAAATCCAGTTGAACAAGGCGCCGCTGACGGTGGGCAAATTCTTCGCGCAGTTGCGGGAGGACTGGACGCCGAAATTTATCCAGAAAAAATGCTCGCTGACGTTCACCAATCCGGACGCGGCGCTGACCGTGACCGCCGACAAATTCAAGCTGGAGCAGGTGTTTTACAACTTGCTCGACAACGCGTTGAAATATTCCGACGCTGACGGTGGGGTGAGCGTCGGCGTCACCGTCAGCGGCGGGAAAAACGCGGTGGAGTTTTACGTGCGCGACACCGGCATTGGCATTCCCAGCGACAAGGTGGAGCAAATTTTTCAACGCTTTTTCCGCGTGGACAAGGCCCGTTCCCGCGAGCAAGGCGGCACCGGCCTCGGCCTGTCGATTGTGAAGCACATCGTGCAAATCCACGGCGGCTCGGTCCGGGCGGAAAGCGCGCTGGGCAAGGGGACGACCGTTTGGTTTAGTTTGCCGGTTTGACAGGGGCGAGTTGGTTGTGTCGGCGGTTGACATTCGTGCCATGTTCGCTCTTGACAAATCCGCCGGGTTTGCTTTTTTATTTGGACGCTTCTTATCAAGAGCAACCGAGGGACTGGCCCGTGGACGTTGCGGCAACCGGAGGCCGGACTGGCTTTGCAGGTGCCAAACCCAGCACGCTGACAGTGATGCCGGCGTCGAGGGATAAGGCGCAACCTCGGTTGTTCTTGCCAAGGCGCGTGGAAATTATGTTATGTCAGAGCCGTTTTTCAGTCAGTTGAAGTGTCGCGAGTGCGGGGCGTTGTATCCGAAGAAGGCAATTCATGTTTGCGAGTATGATTTCGGGCCGTTGGAGGCGGATTATGATTACGGAAAAATCCGCGCGGCAATTTCCCGCGGGAAAATCCAGTCGCGTCCGCTGACGATGTGGCGGTATCGCGAGTTGCTGCCCATTGACGGCGAGCCGACGGTCGGGCTGAAGGTCGGTTTTACGCCGCTGGTGAAGGCGGACCGGCTGGCGGAGGCGCTCGGCGTCAGCGAACTGTATGTCAAGAATGACGCGGTGAATTACCCGACGCTGTCGTTCAAGGACCGCGTCGTCGCCGTGGCGTTGTCGCGGGCGCGGGAGTTGGGTTTCAAAATCGTCGCGTGCGCCTCGACGGGCAATCTCGCCAACTCCGTCGCCGCCAACGCCGCCGCCGCCGGCCTGGAAAGTTACGTGCTGATTCCGTATGACCTGGAGCGGAGCAAGGTGCTGAACTCGCTGGTGTACGGCACGCGAGTCATTGGCATTGAGGGCGCTTATGACCAGGTGAACCGCCTGTGCTCGGAAATCGCGGGCAAGCACGGCTGGGGTTTTGTGAACGTGAATTTGCGCCCGTATTATGCCGAGGGGTCCAAGACGATGGGCTTTGAAATCATCGAGCAACTCGGCTGGGAAATTCCCGCGCATACGGTGATTCCGATGGCCAGCGGCTCGTTGCTGACGAAGATTAACAAGGCGTATCGGGAAGCGGTGAAGGTCGGCTTGGTCAGCGAGTCGAAGTTCGGCATTTACGGCGCGCAGGCGGCGGGCTGCAATCCCATCGCGGCGGCGCAGAAGGCGGGGACGGATTTGATCCGCCCCGTGCCGAAGCCGGACACCATCGCGAAGTCGCTGGCCATCGGCACGCCCGCTGACGGTTACTATGCCGTCAACGTGATGAGGAACACCGGCGGCGCGGCGGAGGACGCCACTGACAGTGAGATTATTGACGCGATCAAATTGCTGGCGGAAACGGAGGGCATATTCACCGAGACCGCCGGCGGCGTGACGCTGGCGTGCGCGCAAAAGCTCATCGTCAGCGGCAAAATTCCGCGCGACGAGCGCATCGTGATTTGCATCACCGGCAACGGCTTGAAAACGGCGGAGGCGCTGGACGGGCATTTGCCGCCGCCCGCGCGCATCAAGCCGAGTTTGCGGGAGTTCGACGCCTTGATAGCGAAGTGAGGAGATTTTATGGCAATCGAAGTAAGCATACCGACCCCGTTGCGGGGATTGACAGGAAACCAGGACACCGTCAGCGCCGGGGGCGCGGACATTGGCGCGCTGATTGACGACTTGGAGAAAAATTATCCCGGCATCAAGGCGCGGCTGGTGGATGAGGCGGGCAATTTGCGCCGCTTCGTCAACATTTACGTGAACGGCGAGGACGTGCGCTTTTTGCAGGACAAGGCGACGAAATTGTCCGCTGACGATGAAGTTAGCATTGTGCCCGCCATCGCCGGGGGCTAATATCGCGTCATGGCAAAATTCAAAGGCAGATACTGGCTGAATTTCAGCGGCCCGAAGGCGACGGACCCGCTCATTTATTTGATGAGCAAAAAATTTGACGTGATTTTCAACATTCGCCAGGCCACCATCAGCGGTGAAATGGGCTTGATGGGCGTTGAGTTTGAGGCTGAGCGTGAGGAATTGAAAGCCGCCATCGCCTGGCTGGAAGAGCACGGCGTCACCGTCGAGCCGGTGGAAATCAACACCATCGAAGGTTGACTACAAAATCAACATCGCGTCGCCGTAGCTGAAGAAACGATAGCCGCTGGCGATGGCCTCCCGGTAGGCGCGTCGTTGCAAATCCACGCCCATGAACGCGGCGGCCAGCATCAGCAGCGTCGAGCCGGGCAGATGAAAATTCGTGATGAGCGCGTCGGTGCGCTTGAAGCGGTGCGGCGGGTGCATGAAAATACGGGTGTCGCCGGCGCCGGGTGTCAGCTTGGGCGCGCTTTCCAAGACGCGCGCGACGGTGGTGCCGACGGCGACCACCCGCTGACTGTCAGCGGCGGCGGATGCCAAACCCTCCGGGATGAAAAAATGCTCGGTGTGCATTTGGTGTTGCGTGATGTCGCTGACCTTCACCGGGCGGAACGTGCCGAGGCCCACCGTCAGCGTGAGAAAACGGTGGTTGAATTTTTTCAACAGCGCCGGCGTGAAATGCAGCCCCGCTGTCGGCGCGGCGACGGAGCCTGCGCGGTCCGCGTAGGTGGTTTGGTAGAGTTCCGCGTCCCGCGGAGTGTATGATGGCTCGCGCAATTTCTGGCGCTGTTTTTGAATGTACGGCGGCAGCGGCAGTTCGCCATAATCAGCGAGGTTGAGGTCCTTGAAAAAACGGATGACCCGCTCGCCGCTGGGCAGGGAGCGCAGGACTTCGATTTTCGCCGGCTCCGCGCTGACGGTCAGCGGTTCGATGAGGAACTCAGTTTGCGGTTTCAGTTTTTTCCCCGGCCTGCCGATGCACAGCCAGTGGCGAGGCGAGGTTTCCTCAATCAGCAAAATTTCGAGCCGCCCGCCGTCAGCGCGCAACCGGGCGGGGATGACCTTTGTGTCGTTCAACACCAGCAAATCGCGCGGCGTCAAATATGCGGGCAAATCGTCGAAGCGGCGGTGTTCGATGGCTCCGGTGGCGCGGTGGATGACCATCAGCTTGCAATGGTCGCGCGGCTCGGTTGGATGCGTCGCGATGAGTGACGGCGGCAGTTCGTAGATAAAATCGGACAGGTTCATGGTCAGCGACCAGCATAGCGGAATGGCGGCGGGGCAAAAGCGCCAAAATGTTGCGATTATAATAATTTGCCTGGGGTATTGACAATTTTGCAATAGCGAGTAAATATACTGCTGATTATGAAAACAAATAAACGCGGTTTTACGCTAATTGAGTTGTTGGTGGTTGTGACGATTATTGGAATTCTGGCCGGCCTGGCTGTACCAGCCATTAACGGCGCCCTGGACAAAGCCAAGCAGATGGCGGATGTGGCGAATGCCCGGCAGTTGGGCATTATTTTGTTCAACATCGCCAACGATGAAAACGGCTATTATCCGGTCGGCGCGGAGGATGGCAGCACTGGTAACCGTCAGCGCGCGGGCACCAGTTCGCAGTTTTTCACCGCGTTGATTCGCAGCCGTGAAATTGAGGAACCCAAGATTGTGTGGAGCAATTCCGCCAAGGCGCCTTCGGTGACGAACGTCAGTTCGTTGAATTTGCAGAGTGAAAATATCGCGTATCAGTATGTCAGCGGGTTGAAATCCCAGGACGACAGCCTGATGCCGCTGTTGGTGTCCCGCGGTGCGTATAATTCGTCGCAGGAATTCCAAAGCCGGAGGGATGTGTCGAGCAATACCGGCGGAGTGTGGACCAACAAGGGAACAGTGGTTTATACCCTTGGCAATTCCGCCAGTTGGCAGAAAGCCACCAAGGGATTCATCCCGCAGTTGGTGCCCACAGATGTTGTGTTGCCGACCGGTTCGGGGAACAATCAGGTGGAATTGCTTTCGGGTAACTGACCGTCAGCGTGAATTTGCCAAAGCGGATGGGTCACTCCCCATCCGCTTTTTGCTGTCCGCTGGCGATGAGTGTCACCATCAGCGGTGGTAAATCCAGAATAAAAATACAGCCACAATCAGAATAATCACGCCAACGGTGGCGGCGACGATCAGCCCGATGCGTTTGCTCAACTCGCGGTCACCGACGACCTCGACTTGCGGGATGTTTTGTTTGACCGGCAGCGTGGCCAGGCGTCGCTTCGCGTCCTCCAGTTGCGCGATGAATTCGTCGTAGGAAATGTAGCGTTCGTCAGGCTGGCGCGCCATCGCTTTCATGATGGCGTAGGTGGTCGGCTCGCTGACGTAGGGAGCGTAGGTTTTCACTGACAGCGGCGTGTCGTTCAAATGCTTCGCGGCGACGAGGTCGGCGGTGCTGGCGTCGAACGGCGGATGCCCGCACAGTGAGTGGTAGAGCGACACACCCAGCGAGTACATGTCGCTGCGGAAATCCTCCGGCCGCTGCTCCAGCCGCTCCGGTGAAACGTAATACGGGGTGCCCCAAATTTCGCCGGAGCACTCCGCGGTTTCCGGTGTCAGCGCCAGCCCGAAATCCAGCACCTTGGGCGTGTTGCTGGCGGTGAGCATGATGTTGCCCGGCTTGATGTCGCGGTGAATCAGCCCGCCGTGTTGCAAGGCGAAATTCAACCCGTTGGCGACGCCGATGCCAATGTCGAGAATATCCGGCTCGCTGAGCTTGAGCTTTTCCTCGATGAAGTCGTCGAGTGTCTTGCTGCCGAGATATTCCATGACCAGATAATAGGAGCCGTTGAACTCGCCGAACGCGAAGACATTGACGATGTTCGGGTGATTTAGCGAGGCGGTGATTTCCACCTCGCGCAAAAAATTGGCGATAAATTTCCGGTCGCTGGAAATTTCCGGCTTCAACACCTTGACGGCGACCTCGCGCCCGAGGTTCAAGTCGGTGGCGCGATACACCGCGCCCATGCCGCCCTCGCCCAGCAAGGTTTCCAAGCGGTAGTGATCGAAGGTTTGCGTGACGCCAAACTCGTGGCCGCAGGCAGGGCAGGTGATGACCGCGCCAAGGGCAAGCCCGGTGGTGTCAATGAGCTGGTTGCACTGCGGACAAACGGTAGTCGGTTGGGTATCCATCGCTGACAATGACAAACATAACCAATTCCGTCTTCGCCGACAATCAAAATTCCGGATGTTCTTTGCGAGCGTTTGCGGCTAAAATCGAATGATGCGATCGCACACGCACATTTGGGACGCCGCCGATGCCGGGGAACGCCTGGACAAGGCGCTGGCGGCGCGGCTGGCATTGTCGCGGACGCGGGTGCAGGAATTGTTGCGGCAGGGGTTGGTCACGCTCAGCGGGGCGCCGCTGACGGCGAAGTCGAGGCCGGGTGTGGGTGCGGAGGTCATTGTCAGCGAGCCGGAATTGCGACCGCTGACGCTGACGGCGAAAGACTTGCCGCTGGAGATTTTATTTGAGGACGGGCACATGCTGGTGCTTAACAAAATGCCCGGCATGGTGGTGCATCCCGCCGCCGGTCATCATGACGACACGCTGGTTTCCGCGCTTCTGTTTCATTGCCGCGGCAAACTTTCCGGCATCAACGGCGTCGAGCGTCCCGGCATCGTGCACCGGCTGGACAAGGACACCAGCGGCGTGCTGGTCGTGGCGAAGGACGACGCGGCGCATCAACATTTGTCCGCGCAATTCAAGGCGCGGGAGACGGAAAAATATTACGCCGCGTGGGTCTCACCCCCGCCGTCAGCGCCCATTGGCACATGGACGGCGAACATCGGCCGGCATCCGGTTCACCGTCAGC
>JAITHY010000217.1 GCA_031279715.1 Verrucomicrobiales bacterium
CACATCCCGCTGACAATGACCGCGCCCACCGCCAGCAATGATAACAACCGCCCGCAAACAGCGATATCTTGCCCGTCCGCCAGCCGCAGCGCCCTCGCCACCGCGTCCACCAACTCCAGCATCAGCGGCGGATGGCGCAGATTCCAGGCATTATCAAGAATTTGCAACACCTTCGTCGGCTCGTCATTGTGATATCCCCAGCCAAAATGAATTTGCGGCAGGCCAGCCCACAGCAACACCGCCAGCCATGCCGCCGCCAGCCCAAAGGTCAACCGCGCGCTCACGCCCGCACTCCCCCGACACGGAACCCCCATTCCTCCAGCAGCGCCGCCACTTTCGCGGGCTGGTCACCTTGAATTTCTATCTCCCTCCCGCGCACCGTCCCGCCGCAGCCGCAACTCTTGCGCAAGCGCCGCGCGACTCTCCCAATCTCATCGTCAGCGATTTCCGGCGGAATGGCGCCCACCACCACCACCGCCTTCCCGCCGCGATGCGCCGTTTCGCGCCGCAACACAACACGCCTCGCGGCCGCTGACGTCGTGACTGTCAGCGGTTCGTCCGTACCCCCTGGCAAACCATCCGCGTCCAGCCCCGCAAACGGATTTTGCAAGCCGCTGATGGTGTTGCCGGACACGTCGATTTTTTTCATGTCCGATTTTAACCACGGATAACCCCGCCGCACACTGCTAAAAAAAACAAAAAATCCGTGTTTATCCATGCCCCTCCGTGGTTAAAATAAAATCATGACCGACCACCTGAGCGACCTCTTCGCCTTCCTCCGCATCCCCAGCGTTTCCACAGATTCCGCCCGCCGCGCCGACCTGCGCCAATGCGCGTCATGGCTCGCGGATAAATTCACCGCCATCGGCCTGACCGCCCAAATCCACCAAACTCCCGGCCACCCCATCGTCAGCGCCCGAAACCGGCGCCGCGCAGACCGTCGCACCGTGCTGATTTACGGGCATTACGACGTGCAACCCGTTGACCCGCTGACACTGTGGCGCGGCGACCCGTTTGAACCGACGCTCAGCGCCGACGGCGTCATCACCGCGCGAGGCGCGACGGACAACAAGGGCCAAATCCTCGCCCACATCCTCGGCGTCGCCGAAACCATCGCCGCTGACGGTGACCTGCCGCTGAACATCATCTTTCTCGTCGAGGGCGAGGAAGAAATCGGCAGCCCGCACCTCGCCGCCTTCCTGCGCGAGCACCGCGACGAACTCGCGTGCGACATCATCGCCATCAGCGACACCGGCATGATTGAACCCAATCGCGGCACGCTGACTTACGGTTTGCGCGGCATCGCCTGCCTTGAACTCACTGTCAGCGGCCCGGACAAGGACTTGCACTCCGGTATTTACGGCGGCGCGGTCGCCAATCCGCTGACAGTCATCTCCCGCCTCGTCGCCACCTTGCACGACGCTGCCGGTCACGTCACCATCAGCGGTTTTTACGACGACGTCGCCCCGCTGGAACCATGGGAACGCGCCGCCTGGGCGAAACTGCCGATGCGCGACACCGATTTGCTCAAACTCACCGGCGCGCCGGCGCTGGCGCCCGAACAAGGTTACACCGCCCTTGAATGCGCGTGGGGCCGCCCCACCGCCGAACTCAACGGCCTGTACGGCGGCTATCAGGGCGAAGGCTCCAAAACCGTCATCCCCGCCGAGGCTCACGCCAAAATCAGTTTCCGCCTCGTCCCGGACCAAGACCCAATAAAAATCCTCTCACTCGCGGAACAGCATTGCCGAAAACACTGCCCGCCCGGCGTGACGCTGACCGTGACGCGCGGACATTCCGGCGCCGCTTACCGCCTCGACCCCGACACCGCCTTTGGCCGTGCCGCGCAACGCGCGCTGACACTGGCGTTCCCCGGAAAAACTCCCGCCTTGGTGCGCGAGGGCGGCAGCATCCCCATCGTCAGCGACTTCAAAAAAATCCTCGGCGCGGACACGCTGTTGCTGGGCCTGGCGCTGCCCGATGCGAGAATCCACTCACCCAATGAAACGTTCACCGTGGAAAATTTCGAGGGCGGCATCCGTTTGAACAAAATCCTGTTGCGCGAACTAGCGCGGGCGTGACGGAATTTATTTCTTCCCGCCCAGCGAACTGTTGACGGCCTGCAACACCGGCCACGCCAATTCTTCCAAACGGTCACCGTCAGCGCTTTCCAGCAGGACGCGGATTTTGTTCTCGGTCCCGGAGTAACGGATAAAAATCCGGCCCCGGCCGCCAAGTTTTCGTTCCACGGTTTTGATGACCTCCTGTAATTTTGGCAATTGTTCCAGCGGAATTTTCCGGCTCACGGGGATGTTGTACAATTTTTGCGGATACTTCCTCATCACCCGCCGCAACTCTTTCAATGGCCGCTTCGTTTGCAAACTCACCTGCAAGACTTGCAGCGCGCTCAGCAAGCCGTCGCCGGACGGCGCGTGGTCAAGAAACAGAAAGTGTCCCGATTGCTCGCCGCCGACGGTGAATCCTTCCCCGCGCATTTTGGCCAGCACATAGCGGTCGCCCACCTCGGTGCGCACCACGCTGCCGCCGGCGCTGACGATGACCTCGTCCAGGCCGCGATTGCTCATCACCGTCGCCACGATGGATTTTTTCGGCAGCGCGTTTTTTTTCAGCAAATGCGCGCCGACAATGGCGAGGATTTCGTCGCCGTCCAGCATCTCGCCGTCCTCGTCCACCATAATCAGACGGTCAGCGTCGCCGTCCAATCCGATGCCCATCGCGCCGGCATGTTGTTTCACCGCCGCTTGCAAGGCCTCGGGATGCGTGCTGCCGCAACCGGCGTTGATGTTCGCGCCGTCCGGCTCACAACCGATTTTCTCAACCTTGGCGCCGTAGTTCTGCAAAATGTACACCGCCCCGCTCCACGCCGCGCCATTGGCGGCGTCCAGCACGATGGTTTGCCCCGCCAGGGAAAAATCCGCAGGCACGGTCCGTGCCAGCGCCTGGCGGTACATTTCCAGGTAAATCGGTTGCGCGCCAAATTCCATGACCTCCGGAATTTCGTACGACAACGGCGGGACCTCGGTGATTGTTTCAATGAGTTTTTCAATCCTCAACTCATCATCATCAGCGAGCTTGAAACCCTCGCGGTCAAAAAACTTGACGCCGTTGTCCGCGTTGTCGTTGTGCGAGGCGCTGATCATGATGCCCGCGTTCGCGCCAATGCCCGTGACCAGCAGCGACACCGCGCCGGAGGGCACCACGCCGAGCCGCGTCACCTCCGCGCCGCCCGCGAGCAGGCCGCGGCACAGCGCGTCCTCCAGCACGCAGCCGGACGCCCGCGTGTCACGCCCGACGATGAGCAGCGGTGTTTTTTTCGCCACGGCAAAATGGCGCGCGGCGGCGTGACCCACACGCCAGACAAATTCCGGCGTCATCGGCTCAACGCCGTATTTTGCACGGATGCCGTCCGTGCCAAACCACTGGCGTTGCGCCGTCATGAATTTGTCTCCGTGGGTTCACCGTCAGCGGGCAGGGTTTTGACTTTCTTCGGCAATAACAATTCCGTCAGCCGCTGCCGCAGTTCGTCGTGCGTCAAATTCCGCTCCAGCACGCCCTTGAAAGCGATGGAAATCTCCCCGCGCTCTTCCGAGAGGACGACAACGACGACATCGGACTCGCCGGAAAATCCCAGCGCCGCGCGGTGCCTCAAGCCGAGGTTGCGGTCCAAGTCCTGCCGCACCGTCAGCGGGAAAATACAACCCGCCACAAGAATTTTATCGCCGCTGATGATGACCCCGCCGTCGTGCAACGGCGTGCGGTCGGTAAAAATCGTCGCGAGCAATTCCTCCGTCACCTTGCCATCGACGGCGACGCCGTTTTCATGAATGGCGCGGTTGGTGGGCCGGCGCTCCACCGCGATGAGCGCGCCGAAATCCTTGTCTTGCAATTGCGCGACACAGCGCACGATGTGTTCAATGACAAAACTCTGGTTGGCCTTGCCTCGCTGGAAAATGCTTTCCCCGACGCCGACGAACAGCCGCCGCAACTCCGGCTGGAACACCACCATCAGCGCCACAATGATGAACCAATAGGAATCAAGCAAAAACTGCCTGATGAGATCCAGCTTGAAAATGAACACCAGCGCGATGAGCACGGCAAACAGCATCCCCGCGCCAACAAACGCCATGCCGCCGCGCGTGCCGCGAAAAGTGCGATACAAATACCACACCGCCGTCAGAATGATGACAATCTCCAAAATGATTCTAAGCGAATCCATGATTACATCATGTTCGTCCCCGGTGAATATTTCAAGCACCGAGTGAAGCTCTCGGCACCTTTTACTGACAATGCCGCCGCCGGTATCGGCGAAAAAGTTATCCGTCAGTTGAAATCCGTGGAAACACGCTGTGAGGCTGTCGTTCCGGTCTCTTGCATGGCGCCAAGGGATTTTTGTTTATTCCATTGGGTAGATGGTTTCGATGTGTTCCAGGATAACGTGCATGATCCAGGTGTGGATTTCTTGCGCGCGGGCGGTGTTGTTGGTGGGGACAATGATGGCGTGGTCGCTGATGCCCCCGGCTTCTCCACCGGTTTTGCCCAGGAGGCTGATGGTGGTCAGGTTCAGCCTTCGGGCGGTTTGGATGGCGCGGATGATGTTGGCGGAGTTTCCGCTGCCGCTGAAGGTGACGAGGAGATCGCCGGATTGACCCAAACCCTCGATTTGGCGGGAGAAAACGGCGTCGTATCCCCAGTCGTTGGCAATGCAGGTCAGGGCGGTGACATCAGCGGCCAGGCTGATTGCGGGGAGGGAACGACGACTGCCGCGGTAGCGGCCGATGAATTCCTCGGCCATGTGGAGGGCATCAGCGGCGCTGCCACCGTTGCCGCAGGTGAGAATTTTGTTGCCTCGTTGAAAACATTGTTCAAACAGGGGGAGAAGCGCCTCGACTTGTGGTAAAAATTGCTCGAAAGTTTCGACGGTTTGCTTAAGCTCGTGGTATTGTTGCTGGATGAGGCTCATGGGTTGGAGTGTACCAAGCGTTGGGAGTTTGTCATGAAGATTATGGATCGTTATTTGTTGACGCATTTACTGCTGCCGTTCGGGTTTTGCCTGGTGAGTCTGTTTTGCATGTTCGTGATTATTGATTTGTTCGGGTCGATGGATGACTTTCTCAGCGCGCGGACGCCGTTGGTGGATGTGGCGCACATTTATGTGATTATGTTCGGGCAGGTGGCGCCGCTGGTGATTCCGTTTGCGTTTTTTCTGGCGAGTGTTTATTTGCTGGCCAATTTGGCGGCGCACAAGGAGTTGGTGGCGTTGATGGCGGCTGGGGTGAGTTTGGGACGGTTGGTGGTGCCGTTTTTTGTGGTGGCGCTGGGGTTGTCGGCGGTGGAATGGTATCTTTATCTGGATCTGGCGCCGACAGCGGCGGCGCGGCGTGAGATGTTGATGCAACAGTGGGCGAAGAAGAAGAAGCCCGTGAATGTGTTCACCGGGGTGGTGTATAAGAATCCGCAGACGGGGGTGATGTGGTATTTGCAGGAGTTGAACACGATGAACGGGACATTGACGCAGGCGGAGATTAGCGTGCCGAATCAGGCGGGGGGGGAGAGGGAGAAATATTTTATCGCGCGCGGGAATTATCGGGATGGGTATTGGGACTTGGTGGGAGTGCGGCGCATTTCGTTTGAGGAAAAAGATGGGCGCGGGCAGCCGTTGGTGGAGAATTTGGGGCAGTTGAACGCTCATTTTTTGAAAGAGTCGCCACGGCAACTGGCGGCGACGTTGCTCAAACCGGAAAATTATCCATGGCGGGAATTGTACAATTTTATCACGTCGCCGTACCAACCGTCGGCGCCGCGCATGGCGCCGTACCGGACGGAGTATTTTCACCGACTGGCGGATCCGTTGCTGACGCCGCTGTTGTGTTTGTTCGCGTTTGCGCTGAGTATCGTGCATGAACGGAAAAACCAGGCGGTGGCGCTGGTGAATTGCCTGTTGATTTTGGTGTCGCTGTTTGTGATGTCGAAGATTTGCATCGCCATGGGGAACCGCAGCCGTTTGACGTCGGAGCTGGCCGGATGGCTGCCGATGATTACGTACGGCGGGATGGCGATAGGACTGTTCGTGTGGCGGGTGGGACTGTGGTGGGAATTGGTGCATCTATTTAAGAAGCGTGACCGGCGGCTGGCGGAAGCTTGAAATGGACGTGGGCGGGTATTTCAGTCTTGCTCTTTCACCTTGCGGCTTTTACCTTGGAATTTTCATGGGCTTGTGGTGAAATTGGCAGACACGCAAGACTTAGGATCTTGTGCTTAATTGCGTGCGGGTTCAAATCCCGCCAAGCCCACTCTTTGGCCGATCCGTTCGCTATCCATCACGCCCATCCATTTTATCCCATCCACCACCAAGGGCTTTGATGAGACGCAGAGTGGCATGGAGTTGCTGGGCCTGGACGGCGGTTTGGGCACGGCGGATGGCAAGTTCGGCGCGTTGCGCGTCGGTCACTTCAGAGTAGGAGACCTGTCCGGCGAGATAACGTTTTTCCGACAATACGAGCGCCGCTGATGATGAGCGCACGGCGCAGGAGATGGCCTTGGCGCGCCGGGCCAGGAAGTGGCGTGCGGCGAGGGCGTCCTCCACGTCGCGGAAGGCGTTGAGCACGGTGGCACGGTAAGAGGCAACGGCAGACTCGTAAGCGGCGCGAGACTCGCGCACTTGAGCGATGGTGCGTCCTCCGGTAAACAGTGGCAGTGAAACAGTCGGGCCGATGGACCACAGCGAACTGGGCCAGTTGAACAGATCGCTCGCGCTGGCGCTGAAGTAGCCCGCCTGGCCGGTCAGCGTAAGCACCGGAAAATACGCGGCGATGGCGACACCAATTTCGGCGTTCTTCGCCGCCATCATGCGCTCGGCGGCTGCGATGTCGTGGCGGCGTTCCAGCAGATCGGCGGGCAGTCGGGCTGGCACCTCCGGAATTTCAGGCAGAGCGGCATCCTCTGCCAATGCGAAATCCGGAGCGGTTTGACCGCACAACACGGCGAGGGCATTTTGCGTTTGAGCGCGGTTTTGTTCTGTCTCGGCAAGGTCGCTTTCCGCGAGGACAAGCGCTGTCTCCGCCTGCCGCACATCAAGCGCGGTGGAGCGTCCGACCTGCAAACGCCTTTGGGTGAGCCTCAGCGAACGGCGTCGCGTGTCCACGGTGTCGCGCAGGATTTGCAATTCAATGTCATACTGGCGCAGGGCAAAATATCGCGCCGCCACGTCCGCGGTGAGCGTCAGTGTGATATGATTGCATTCAGCGGCGCTGGCGGCGGCCTGCGCGCTTGCCGACTCGAAGGCGCGCCGTACGCGGCCCCACAGGTCCATCTCATAGCCCAAATCCAGCGCCACCATGAAAGAATCGGTGGTGGCGGGTAGCACACTGTCAGCGGCGAGGGGGCCGAGTTGTTGGTATTGGGGATTGTTCTTACTGAAGCGCTGCCGCTTGTACTGCGGCTTGGCGCCAAGCTGTGGAAAAAACTCCGCGCCCTGAATGCGGGCGATGGCACGGGCCTGATCGACACGGGATATCGCGGCGAGCAGGTCTTGGTTGTTGCCAAGCGCGAGTTCTTCAAGGCGACTCAATTCCGGACTTTGGTAAACGCTCCACCAGTGGAGAGGACTTTGGCCGTCGCGCGGGTTGGCGCTCTGCCAACGCCAGTCGTCCGGCAATTTGGCAACGGCAGCGGGCCGATGGTAGTCGGGGCCGACGGCACAGGAACTGGCAATAATCGCAATGCCAAGGATGAACGGGATGTTGTTTTTCATAATGAGATCCTAATGTCCGCCGGGATGGGCGGCGGGCGCGCCATCCGGCTTCGGTATGAAGACGATGGCGGCGACACCCGCCAGCAACAGCGCGCCGACGAGGTAAAAGTTGTCAGAAAAGGAGAGAATCCAGGCCTGCTCGCGGATGCTGAGTTGCAGCGCTTTCAGAGCGGACTGCGCCGCCGTCAGCGGGTCAAGGCCCCGCGCGGAAAAGTTTTGCGCGAGGACGTGGAGGTGGTCGCGCGTTTGCGGCAAGAAGACGCTGACACTCTCGTTGAGATGCGCGGAGTGAAATTGCTCGCGCCGGGAAAGCATGGTGGCAATGAAGGCGATGCCGCAGGACCCGCCAAGGTTGCGCGTCATGTTGAGCAGCGCGGAGGCGGAACCGCTTTCAGCGAGGGGAAGACGGCTGGTGGCGAGCGTGAGTATCGGCACCATCACCAGCGGCTGGCCGATGGCGCGGATGATGTTGGTAATTTGCAGTTGATGCATGGCAAAGTCCTTTGTCAGCGGCACGTTCATCAGGCAGCTGACTCCGAACAGCACCAGACCGGCGGCGCACAGCAGGCGTGAGTCCATTTGCCTCATCAGCAGAGGGAGGAACGGAATGACGAACAATTGCGGCATGCCAATCCACATGACGGTCAGCCCGATGTCGGTGGCGTTGTAACGCTGAATGACCGACAGGTAAATAGGCATCAAATAGATCACGCCGTAGAGGCCGAAACCGAGGACGAATTGCACCAGGCTGGACGAAGTGAACGCACGGTCACGGTAGAGGCGCAGATTAATGAACGGCCTTTTGCATGCCAGCTCAATGATAATGAAAGCGAGCAGGAACACGGCGCTGACGATGACGAAACCCGTGATGGCGAAACTGCCGAACCAGTCCTTGCGCTGCCCCTCCTCAAGGACGAATTGCAGTGATCCCAGCCCAATAGCCATGCACAAAATACCCGCGTAATCGCCCTCCTGCAGCAACGAGTAATCCGGCTTGTCCGCCGGCAGAAACACCTGAATGCTCCACCACATGAACACACTTGGGAAAATCATGATGAGAAAAATCCACTGCCAACCGTGGGAATCAGTCAGCACCCCGCCGACCGTCGGACCCACCGCGGGCGCCATCACAGCCGTGAGGGAAAACAACGCCATGCCAGTGGCGCGCCGCGCCGGTGGCAGCAGAATGAAAATCAGGTTGAAACAAATGGGAATCAGCGAGCCGCCGCCCAGCCCTTGCAATGCGCGGAAAACGATCATCGCATTCATGTTCGTCGCCAACGCACACAACAGGGATGCCCCCGTGAACAGGCTGATGCTGAACAGCAAGTACTTCTTGAGAGAAAACACGCGGCACAGCCAGCCGCTGGCGCCGATGACAATTATTTCCGCAACCAAATACGCGGTAGAAACCCATGAGGCCTCGTCCAACGAGGAGCCAAGTGCGCCCGCGATGTCGTTGAGCGAGGCGTTGGTTACCTGGATATTCAGCACCGCGAGGAACGCGCCCAGCATGGACGATCCCAGCGCCAGCCATGTGCGGGCGGACACATGGTCGCCCGCTGACGATGACACTGGCACGCTCATGGATGCCCTTTGCCCTCCGGCGCCGAACGCAAATCCACCGTCGGCGTCACAGACAGTCCGGCGACGATGCGATCCTCATAGCCGCGCACGGAATCCGCGTCGAAACGGATTTTCACCGGCACACGCTGGACGACTTTCGTGAAGTTTCCCGTGGCGTTGTCCGGCGGCAACAACGCGAACACCGCGCCCGTGCCCGGGGCGAAACTGTCCACATAGCCCGCAAACTTTTTCCCGCCGATGGCGTCAATGTGAATGCTGACGCGCTGCCCCGGACGCATGTCCGCCAGTTGCGTCTCCTTGAAATTAGCCACCACCCAGCAATCCTGCACCACCGCCAGCAGCGCCGCGCCCGACGCGACGCGGTTGCCTGTTTCCACCGCCTTGCGCCCGACGCGGCCATCGGCGGGAGCGTTGACCGTGCAATACGCCAACTGGTTCTCCGCGTCCTCCAGTTGCGCGCGCGTGATTTTCTCCGCCGCCTCCGCCTCATCAAAATCCTGCCGTGAAATCGCCTCGTCATCCTTGAGTGGCAGCAGCCGGTCAAAGTCCGCCCGCGCCCTCGCGTGGCGCGCCCGCGCCTCGTCCACCCGCACTTGGCAGTCCGCCGGGTCCAGCCGCAGCAACGGCTGACCTTTCACCACTCGCTGATTGTCATCCACCAGCACCTCCACCACCGTGCCCGGCACACGGGCGCTGACCATGTGCACCCGCCCCGCGACATAGGCGTTGTCCGTCGCCGTGTGTGTCCACAAGTGCCGGAGCCACGGCGTCAGCGCCAGTGCCGCGCCCAGCACTGCCAGCGGAAGAGTTCGGCGAAACCATGCCGGCCGGCGGGATTGTTGCGTCACGGTTGATTGATTGTCAGCTTGCTCGTTCATAAATAAATTTCAATCGAATGTTTGAATATTAGCCTGGTCGATTTTAATTGTCAATCAACTATTTTATAATTATTCTGGGCGCGAATGAAACCAATCCCTCAGCGTCAGCGGCGTTCCCGATCGGATAAAAACCGCTCCCGTCAACGCGGCATCGATGCGCAACAGCGCCTGCTGAATGCCGGGCTGCGCGTCTTCGCCGTCACCAGCTACCGCGCCGCCAGCATCCGTGAAATCAGCCGCCTCGCAGGGACCAATGTCGCCGCCATCCGCTACCATTTCGGCGGCAAGCTGGAATTGTTCAAGGCGGTCGCCGCCCATGTCGCTGAAAAAGAGCGTGACCGCCAGCCGTTGCCCCCGGCTTCCTGCGCCCTGTTCAGCCGCGTTGAGGCCGCCGCCCAACTGCACCACACTATGCGTGACTTCATGCTGCTGGTGTTGCAACCCGGAATGGAACCCTACTCCCGCTTCCTGTTCCAGCAATTCTTCGACGGCGGGCTTGGCTTCCAAATCCTGCACCGCGAAGTACTGAACACGCGGGTGACAAAAATCGCCACCCTGCTGGCGCGCCTTGCCAATCTGCCGGACTCCACGCCATTCATCCGCCTCCAGGCGCTGGCGCTGATTGGCGAAGTAGTCATCTTTCGTTTCGGCAAACTGCTCGTTCTGAAAACTCTCGCTTGGAGGGATTACAATGCTGAGGCGCTGACACTCATCGAGTCCGTCATCCACGCCCGCGTCAAGGAAATCATCGACCATCCCAAAACATCGGCATCTGGTATTTGACTTTCAAAAAAAACAGGCCCTTTGCCGAAATACGCCATCGAAGTCCCCGACAAAATCATCAATGGAACCAAGCCATTCTCATGCGGAAACCATGGAGCGCGTCCAGTTCAATACTCACGGTCAGCGTACGCGCCGTACTTGGCCATGACGAAGTCCAGGTCCTTGTCCCCTCGCCCGCTGAGGTTCACCAAAATATCTTGCGCCGGGCGCTCCTTGGCGAGTTTGATGGCGCAGGCAACGGCGTGGGCGCTCTCCAGCGCGGGGATAATGCCCTCCAGCCGGGAAAGACGGAAGAAGGCGTCAATGGCCTCGTCGTCGCTGACGGTGGCGACTTCGGTGCGACCGATAGTTTTGAGGTAGGCGTGCTCAGGACCAGTCGAGGGATAATCCAGCCCGCTTGCCACAGAATACACCGGCGCCGGCTCACCGTCAGCGGCTTTCAACATGATGGAGTGAAAGCCGTGCATGGTACCCTCGCTGCCATAGGTGAGCGAGGCGGCATGGTCGCCCAGCTTGGCGCCGCGACCAAGCGGCTCGACACCGTGCAACTCCACCGGATCGTCAAGAAAGCCGCTGAAGATGCCCATTGCGTTGGAACCGCCGCCGACGCACGCCACCACATTGTCCGGCAACTCACCGGTCATTTCCAAAAACTGCTCGCGCGCCTCAATACCGACGACGTGTTGAAATTCCCTCACCATCAGCGGGAACGGATGCGGGCCGACAACACTGCCGATGCAGTAGATGCTGTTGACGGGGTCGTTGAGGTAGGCTTGGAACGCCGAGTCCACCGCCTCTTTCAACGTTTTCGCACCGACGCTGACGCTGACGACTTTCGCGCCGAGAATTTTCATGCGGACGACATTCGGGTGTTCCTTGGCGATATCCACCTCACCCATGTGAATTTCAACGGGGATGCCAAAGTACGCGCCGGCGGTGGCAAGCGCCACACCGTGCTGCCCCGCTCCGGTTTCGGCGATGAGTTTTTTTTTGCCAAGATACTTCGCCAGCAACGCCTCGCCCATGCAGTGATTTAGTTTGTGCGCGCCGGAGTGGTTCAAGTCCTCGCGTTTGAGATAAATCCGCGCCCCGCCGATTTTATTGGAAAGATTGCGGCAAAAATACACCGGCGTCGGGCGGCCTTGGAAGTGTTTACGAATGGCGCGCAACTCCAAAATAAAATCATGACTGCGACACACACGCTGGTAGGCTTGATAAATGGCGTCCATTTCCTTTTGCAATTCCGGCGGCACAAACGACCCGCCAAACTTGCCAAAAAAACCTTTGTCGTCGGGAACCTGACGACGCAACGGAAGAGGATTTGAAGTGCCCATGCGCTGACAGTGTGCCACCCCCAGCCGTTGGCGTCAATCAATTAGCCGGGCAAAAACGGGCGCCGAGGTCACTGTCAGCGCCCGTCACGGCCTCACCCGCGTCCGGGAAAAATTACAAATGCTGCGACTCAGCCACCACCGTTCGGTAATGCCGCAGAATTGAGTGCAGTGTCACCCTCAGCGCCAAAATTTGTTCCCGCGCCGACTGGCCCCGCGGAATCTTCACCGACAGCTCAAACGGCTTCGGCCTCAAGTTACCGCCGCTGGTGAGGCTCAGCCGCCGCGAGGCCACCCAATCACCCGCCGCCGCCAGCGGGGAAAATTCCGCCGCGTCCGCCAGCACCGGACCCACCAGCGATTCCTTCAGGCTGCTCCACGAGCCATGCAATTGCACCGCCAGCCCGCTGAGGCTCCTCGGCGTGAACAACGCAATGACACCGTGGAATTGCACCACCGCCAGTTCACGCTCAATGAGATAGGGTTCCGGCCGCGACGAATCCCGCCACAAGTCCGCAAAAAGATCGCGTCCGCCGCTCTCACCGTCAGCGACAACATATTGCGTCGGGTTCGCCACCGGATAAAAATACAGGTGAAAACCCGTCGCCAATTCCGGGTCATCAATCAAGTCGCGGATGAAACTTGTCAACGCATAGGGACTATACCGGTCATCGCCGCGCAACGCGCCGAAAAACGCGAGCCGAAACGGGTGATGCGTCGATTCGGGGCCGATGAACACGTAACGCTCAATTTGCACACGCTTGCCGTGGTGCACGGTGCTGACGGGCGACGACTCCAGTCCCGTATCCTCCGAGACGAATTCCTGCAACGCGCGCGTCAGTAGAGTCAGCCGCGACGCGGGTGGCAAGCCGGGCGGCGGCCCCGCCAATGTCAGCGGTGTTTCGATTTTCTGTTCAATGTCAGCGTCAATAAGAATCGTGCTCATGTTCAGCCTCTTTCCTTCAATTTGGGGCTTGGAATTTTTTTCCAATTTCTCGCCCCGCTGTTTTTTAATTTGCGCTCCAGTGAACCGGTTGCCGTGTTTCATATAAAATCTATAGAGATAATATGGAATTGCAAGTCTTTTTTAATATTTTTTTAAAAAAGTTTTTATTGAACTTTAACCATCTGATTATCAGCGTTTTATTTGTCACCAAAATTTAACCTGTCCCTTATTTTTTATCCGCTGACGCTCAGCAAAAAATTTCTTTGCGAACTTTGCCTCTTGGCATCTTTGCGTTAAAATGGCTTCATGCCACACGCGAGAGTCATCGTCCACCCGCCGCAAAACCGCTATTTGAACATGGCAATTGACGAGGCGTTGTTGCGATTGTGCGCGCTGCCGGTGCTGCGATTTTACCAATGGACCGAACCGGACGCTGTGTCCATTGGCTATTTTCAACCGCACGCTGACGCTCACGGACGCCCGTTCGTGCGGCGTTACACGGGTGGCGGCCTGGTTGACCATGCGGGCGATTTTACCTACTCTGTCATTCTGTCAAAAGACCACCCGCTGACCGTCAGCGGCACCTCGCGCAGTTACCAGCTTATCCACGAAGCCGTCGCGCAAGGCTTGCAACGCATCGGCGCAACCGTCCGCCTCGCCCCCGCTGACGCCGAGGTGAGCAGCAGCGCCTGTTTCCAAAAAGCCGTGCGCCACGATGTTGTCGCCGCTGACGCTCAAAAACTCGCCGGCGCCGCCCAGCGCCGCACCCGCGAAGGCTGTCTGCACCAAGGCAGCGTGCGGCTGGCAAATTTCACATTCACTTCACTCACGCGCGCCATCGGCGAACAACTCCTCCCCCTCCTCGCCGCTGACGCTCAAGAAAGCTCACTGTCAGCGGCGGAGCAAGACAAAGCGCTGACGCTGGAGCGCGAGCGTTACGCGACAGAGTTATGGAATTTTTCGCGGTGACAATCCGCTGATGGTCAGCCGAAAATTTTGACCGGATACGTTTGCAAAACCTTTTTGCGTGTCCATCAGCGCCGTTCGCGTTTTCATAATGACAACTTGATTTATCCGTGTCTGCGCGAGGCTTTAATGATTTTGTCATGATGATTTACCCGGCGAGCCGCCGACGTGAAAACGGGCCGAGCGTCAGCGGGTTAAGATAACGGTTTTTAATTCACTATCCATCACCGCCGTGGTGGTGTAGGCCATGTCATTCACGGTGCCCTCACCATCAGCGGTCGCTTTTGCGGCGATAAGCAAATAGCTGCCGGCGGGCAGGCCGCTGAACCAGAAATTACCTTGCGCGCCAGTCACCGTCCGCCGCACGTAATTTTCCAAAGTGTAATTAGGCGCGGATATTTTTTCGCCGCGAATGATGCCTCGTTCCAACAACTCAATGGTGTAGACTGTCAGCGGCATGAGCACCACGGTGCTGCCGGGCGGAAAATCAACCTCGCCACGCCGCGTTTGGGTCACCGCCTTGCCTGCGATGACGGCGGTACCCGCCCTTGCGTAAGGCAGTAGTTCCGCCTCGTTGAAAGGCGTGGCATAGGGTTTCAGCACAGGGTCGCAGCCCGCCGTGACCGTCAGCGACAGGAGCGCAATGCCAAGCCGCAATGCGTTCATACAGTTGCTTGGTCGGTATTAATAATGGAATTTGATACCTGCCGTGACGAGATGATTGCCGTACACGTCGCCCATATCGTATTTCAACCCGTAGCCGCGATCGAATTCCAAACCTACCAAGCCGAGGTATTTATATTCCAGAAACACGCTCCACTCTTTGTTGATGAAAATGTCCGTGCCCACGAGTCCTTGAAAGGCAAACACAATGTCGCTGTCCGAGCCGCCTCCCAAACCCTCAATGGTGCCGGAACCCTGCCCGTTGACGGTTCCCAAAACCGGGTCCAAATATCCGGCGTAACCGGGCGCGTTCACCGTGCCGCTGGCACCGACGCCTTTGTTTTTACCTGTCACATAAGCACCGCCGACACCAAAGCCGACATACGGACGGAAACGCCCCCACTGCACGCGCAGGACGGGATTGACCATCAGCGCGTAAATATCCATGTCGAACTTTTGGTAAATACTGCCGTTCACCGAATTGGTGCCGTCACTGTACGACGCGCCAAAGCGCAATTTGGCATCGCTGCTGTTGGCGTAAATAAACTCGCCTTCGATGGAAGGCATAAACGTCACGGAAGTTTTTTCGCCGTAAACTGTCAGTTGGTTGCCATTATTTTCAAAATTCCAAATTTGCCCGACTTTGAAACCGGCGGCAAAACCGACGCCGCTTCTTAACGACAAGTTCACCGATTCGCCGTAGCCGCTGACTTTGGCCTCGTCTCCCTGTTGTAACAAATTCGCGCCGCCCCACGCCGCGACGTAGTGTTCCGCGCCATATTCTTTGCGCGGTTCGACATTGGTTTTGAACGCCGGACTTTTGTCAGTTGCAGCGGGATAAATATTGCCATCCTTAACCACGTAAGCAGGGGTTTGCGCCTTGAGGGGCAGCACCGTTCCGGCCAAGGCGAGGACGCCGGAAATGCACTTTGTGAAAACAAGGTTATGTT
>JAITHY010000241.1 GCA_031279715.1 Verrucomicrobiales bacterium
ATGTCGAGAATTTTATTCATGCTCCTCCCAGGAACAGGCTGTTGAGAATGAACGTGAAAAAGAAATCGGAGACCAAAATCGCCAACGATGAGACCACGACCGCCTCTGTGGTGGCGCGCCCTACGCCGGCGGTGCCGAGTCCGGGATTGAATCCCTTGTAACAAGCAATGACCGCGATGATGATGCCGAAGAGAAAGCCCTTGGTCAGCCCGATGGCGACGTCACGCGCGCCGGTGAACCTGACGGTGTTGTCCCAATAATACGCGCCGTCTACACCGAGAACAGGCACGGAGATGAGGTATCCGCACGTGATGCCCACGACGAGCACCAGGCCGGTGAGAATGGGCGCGGAAAGCAGCATGGCCAGGAAACGCGGGACGGCGAGGTATTCGACGGGATACACGCCGAGGGCGCGGAGGGCGTCGATTTGCTCGGTGTTTTTCATTGAGGAAATTTCCGCGGCCATCGCCGCGCCGACACGTCCCGCCAACAGCAAACAACAGAACACCGGCCCCAACTCGCGACACATGGCGACGCTGACGGTGGGGCCGACGGCGGATTGCATGCCCAGCCGGACAAATTGAAAATGGACTTGCGCCGCGAACACCGCGCCGACGAACGCGCCGGTGGTGAGGACGACAAATTGCGATTTCAAGCCGATGAAATACACCTGCTGCAACAACAATTTCCAGCGCACCGGATATTTCACGAGGCATCGCAGGATGTTGAGTAACAGCAGCGTAATCGCGCCGGCGGACTGGAGACCGTTCATCAGCCGGCGCCCCGTCACTGTCAGCGCGTGGTCCATTGTTTGAGTCATCGCGTGGTCAAAGTTACCAGCAAAGCCCCTCCCGCGCAAGCGCGCCAATTTTTCATTGCGCCGCGCCGCTGATGCCCTTATATAAGAATCATGCACTTGCCAATCCTGCTCGCTGACGCTGAGGCTCTCAACCTTTGGGAAATGATTCAATCCGTCGGCTGGGTGCTCGCGCCGCTCATTCTGCTGTCGGTCATTATTCTCGCGCTGATTATCTTCAACTGTTACTGGTTGCGCGACGTGCGCGTCGCCTCGGCGGATTTTTTGCTCGACGCGCGGCAAAATTTGAAAGACCGCGACTTGGAGAATTTGATTGACACTTGCCATCATTACAAAGGCTCGTGCGCCAAGGTGCTGTCCAGGGTTGTCGAGTTCGCGCGCGATAATCCGGAGACACGACTCGAACACTTGAAGGAAATCGCCGAGTCCGAGGGCGCGCGGACGGTTGCGGGCATTAACCGCCCCAACTTGCTGCTGATGGATTGCGGGGCGATGGCGCCGCTGGTGGGCTTGCTCGGCACAGTCATCGGCATCCTGCGATCGTTCGGCAACATCGCCAGCGACACAACGCCGATGCGCACCGTGCTGCTGGCGGGCGGCGTCTCGCAGGCGCTGATGGCGACGGCCATCGGTCTCGTCATCGGACTGACGGCGATGTTGTGCTACGCGTTCTTCCGCGGGCGCGTGCAGGCGCTGAGCGCGCACTTCGACACCACGCTGACCGAACTGCTCGTCAAAACCAACAACTGCCTCGCCCGCGGACGCCAATCATGAGAATCGGCAAATATCTCGCCACCGAACCGATGACGCTGCAACTCGCGCCGTTCATTGACGTGATTTTGTTTTTGCTGACATTCTTTTTGCTGACGTGGAACATCTCGCGTTACGAGGCGGAGCTGAGCGTCAGCCTCCCCGCGGCCAAGGAATCCGAAACACCAAGCCGGATGCCCGGCGAAATCCTTGTCAACCTTGACCGAGACGGCAACATCATCGTAAACCAAAAGACACTAACGGTGGGCGAATTGCAAAAAATTCTCACCCAAGTCACCGTCGACTTCCCCGACCAAGCCATCATCCTCCGCGCTGACAAAGACACCAGCTATCAAAACGTCATCAACGTCATCGACATTTGCAAAGCCGCGCATGTCTGGAACATCGCCTTCACCACCCGCGAGCCAAAGCAAAACCCCTAATTGATAAATTTTAATTTGCTCATTATAAGTTACTTATAAATAAAATGAATTTTTTTGCAAATTTTTCTTGATAAAATCTATAGATTAGATATGTTTTTTAACGAATTCGCAAATTGGAGGTATTGAATGAGAGCTGAAAATATATCCGCCTTGGAGATTAGTGACACGGCTTTTGCCAAGTCGATTTCCGCGCAGGAACGCGAGATTTTGCGTTCGGTGCGGGAGTTGAAATATGGCACGGTCGAAGTCACAGTTCATGACCAGTTTGTCGTGGAGGTCAGCAAACGGGAAAAAATCCGGTTTCAAAAACAATCAAACAAGGCGGTTTAATCAGTGGCGTCTTCACCATTAGCGTTTAACTTAAACCATCTGGAGGTAATCAATATGTTAAAATCACATCTGAAAAAATTGGCGCTGTTGCTCGGCGCCCTCACCCTTGGCGGCATCATCAGTTGCACCAAGAAAGAAGTCCACAACCACACCCTGCTCAACGTGTCTTACGACCCGACGCGCGAACTGTACGCCGAATACAACAAAATCTTCACCGAATTCTGGAACAGCAAGGGTGGCGACCAAGTCACACTGGAGGTCTCCAACGGCGGGTCAGGCAAACAAGCCCGCGCGGTCATTGACGGCCTTGAAGCCGATGTGGTGACGCTGGCGCTGGCCTCGGATATCAACGCCATCGCCGAAAAAACCGACCTGCTTCCGGCGGACTGGCAAACCAAGTTCCCCGACAACAGCTCGCCCTATATTTCCACCATCGTGTTCCTCGTCCGCAAAGGCAACCCGAAAAATCTCAAGGACTGGGACGACTTGGTAAAGCCGGGCGTCGAGGTCATCACACCGAATCCGAAAACCTCCGGCGGCGCGCGGTGGAATTTCCTCGCGGCGTGGGCCTTCGCGCAAAAGAAACAAGGCGCTGACGAAGCGGGCGCGAAGGCGTTCGTGTCGGCGCTGTTCAAAAACGTCAAGGTGCTCGACACCGGCGCGCGCGGCTCAACCAACACCTTCGTGCAACGCGGCATCGGCGACGTGCTGCTGGCGTGGGAAAACGAGGCGTTCCTGACACTGAAGGAAGAGGGGCCGGACAAGTACGAAATCGTCACACCGTCGCTGAGCATCCTCGCGGAGCCGCCGGTGGCGATTGTCGAGAAAAACGCCGAGAAGCACGGCACCACCAAGATTGCCAAAGCGTACATTGATTATTTGTACAGCGACGCCGGACAGGAGCTGGTCGCCAAGCATTTCTATCGTCCGAACAATCCGAAAATCCTTGCCAAGCACGAACACCTTTATCCGAAGCTGGAACTGGTCACGATTGACAAGGACTTCGGCGGCTGGAAACACGCGCAGAAATATTATTTTGGCGACGGCGGCGTGTTCGACCAAATTTACCAGGAGAAAAAATAGTCACCGTCAGCGCATGATTTCACCGTCAGCGCCGTCCCATCCGGCGCTGACCATTATGAGTAAAAAAAATAACAAATAGAAAAACAACACATGAGTATCGCCAACGATGTATTACAAACTGTCGGCAAAACCCCGTTAATCCGCCTGAACCGGCTTTCCGCCGGACTTGACGCGACCATTGCGTTGAAGGCAGAGTTCTTCAACCCGCTGGGAAGCGTGAAAGACCGCATCGGATTGGCGATGATTCTGGCGGCGGAAAAAGAGGGGCGCATCACGCCAAACACCACCATTATCGAACCCACCTCCGGCAACACGGGCATCGCGCTCGCGTTCGTCTCGGCGGCGCGCGGTTACAAACTGACGCTGACCATGCCGGAAAGCATGAGCCTTGAGCGCCGCACGCTGCTGGCGTTGCTGGGCGCGAATCTCGTGCTGACACCGGCGGCGGAAGGCATGAAAGGGGCCATCAACCGCGCGCAAAAATTGAGCGGGGAAATCACCGACTCGTGGATTCCACAGCAGTTCGAAAATCCCGCGAACCCCGCCATCCACCGCGCCACCACCGCCGAGGAAATCTGGACTGACAGTGAGGGCCGCGCGGACATCATCGTCAGCGCCACCGGAACCGGCGGCACCATCAGCGGCGTGTCCGAGGTGTTGAAAAACCGCAAGCCGTCGTTCAAGGCCATCGCCGTCGAGCCGAAGGACTCACCGGTGATTTCACAAACCCGCGCCGGAGATCCAGTCAAACCCGGTCCGCACAAAATCCAGGGAGCCGGTCCCGGATTTATTCCGAAAAATCTGAATCTTTCGCTGCTCGATGGCGTCACAACTGTCAGCAACGAGGACGCCATTGCCACCGCGCAACGACTCGCGAAAGAAGAGGGGCTGCTGGTCGGCATCTCAACCGGCGCCAATGTCTGGGCGGCGATTCAGGAGGCGAAGAAGCCGGAGAACAAAGGCAGGCTGATTGTCACCGTCGGCGCCAGCACGGGCGAGCGCTACCTCAGCACCGCGCTCGCTGACGAGGCAAGAAAAGCCGTCACGATTGGTTAACCTATGATTGCTCCATTACCGCAATCCCGCGCTGTCGCGCGAGAAGATTTGAGTCACGGACTGAAATCCCGCCGCGACTTGCGCGGACTGCGGCAACCGTTGCTGACGCTGACGAAGAACTCGCCGCATCTGTTTCACTCGCCGCTGACGGTGTTCAAACATGGCGGCGAAAGTTATCAGATTGACAAGTTCTCCTTCATCGGCCCGCGGCAGGGCGGATATCTGCGGCTCGGTCTGTTCGGCGGCGTGCATGGCGACGAAACCGCCGGCTGCCACGCTGTGGTTGAGTT
>JAITHY010000029.1 GCA_031279715.1 Verrucomicrobiales bacterium
CGGGGGTGGCGCGGGGGCTGGCGAGTTGCTTGGGAAAGAGCTTGGGCAGGGCGGAGCCGGCATTGAGGAGGAGGGCTTTGCCACCGTCAGCGAGGTGTTGTTTGAGTTGCGCGCCGTCGCCGAGTTGCCCGGCGCTGAGGATGAGGATGTCATGGTCAGCGGGCGCGGAATTGGCCCATGCGCGGTCGGCGAGGATGAGGTTGTAGACGTTTTGCGAAATGATTTTGCCGCTGACAATGAGGCGCAGCGTCAGTTTGGCGTCGGTGCGGGGCGAGGGGAGGGCGGCGGGGAGTTTGAGGTTAACGTTAAGCCATTGGTTGTGATAATAACGGGTTGGTTCGGCGTTGACGCTGCCGCTGGCGAGGGATTTTTTGCCGGCGCTGATTTCCCATTGTATCGTGGCGGCGGGTAAGTCCTCACCGTCAGCGTGGTCGTTGACAATGCAGACGCGGCGGGTGGGGGTGTCGCCGGCGTAGAAGTGGCGTCCGAACAACTCGGCGCTGACCATGACGGGTTGCAGCGCGGTTTGCAGGGCGTGATACGTTGGCCACGGACGGATGGTGATGACATTCCACACGTCCTTGAACCTGGTGAGGTAGGCGAAGTGGAGGACGCCGGCGGTTTCGGCGCGGTTGGCGCGGCGGACGAGTTCGGCGAGTTCTTTGGTCAGGAAAGCCTGGCGGTTGAGGAACAGCGCGGGGTCGCGGTTTTCGTACGCCTCGGCGCCGACGTAGGGCTGGGCGGTTTGGTGTTTGAAGAGGTAGTGGCGCGTGGGGTGCCCGTCGTCGTTGCGCGGGTAGCCGGTGGACATTTCCTGGCTGATGAGCGGGCGGCCCGGGGTGTAAATGTCTTTGCCGTACTGGCCGTCCATGAAGTTGAAGAATGAGGGGTCGTACCAGCCGAGGTAGCGGTGCGCATCGTCAGCGTCGCCGTCGTCGTAGCCGTTGGGTTTGATGAAGGTGTCGTATTCCTGTTGGGTGGTGCGGCGGACGTAGCCGCTGTCGGCGACGATGGGGCGCGTGGGATCGAGGGCGCGCATGGTTTTCATCATGCCGTCGAGGATGGGCCATTTTTGGGCGAGCAGTTCCGGTTTGTCCTGGTCGTAAAAGTAGAATTTCATTTCGTTGTTCACCGTCCAGAAAATGAGGGACGGGTGGTTGCGGTGTTTTTTGACGAGCGAGGCGAACTCGTCGTGCCACACGGTCAGCAACTCTTGCTTGGGCGGCGCGCCGTTGAGCAGCAGCCACGGCCAGGTGCCCTCGTAGGAGACGGCGACGCCCGCGCGGTCAGCGGCGGCGAGCCAGGTTTCGCTAAACGGCGCGGTGTGGCTGCGGGTGACATCGACGTTGCCGGCCTTGGCCAGTTTCATGAATTTGTCGGCGAGGGCGCGGTTGTTCGGCGCGAGCGCGTGGGGGAAGTGGTTGGCGCCGCGCAGCCAGTAGGGTTTTCCGTTGAGCAAAAATTGCCCGCCGCTGACGGTGAAGGTGCGGAAGCCGAAGGTGACGGGGTGGCGGTCGATGAGTTGACCGTCAGCGGTGAGACGCAGTTCCAGGGTGTACAAATTCGGTTGCGCGGGGGTCCAAAGTTTGGGTGTCAGCGCGGGCGTGGCGAGGCTGCCGCTGACGATGTCGAAGGCGGGCAGCTCAACTTTGGCGGCGTCTTTCACCTCGCACAGCGGAAGGTCGCTGTCAGCGGCTTTGATGACGTAACCGACGCTGACGGTGGTGACGACGGGGCTGTTGTTGCGGATTTCGTAATTGATTGCGGCGCCGTCGAGTTTGGGTTGCACGAACACGTCACTGACAGCGGCGGGGTTGGTGATGATGAGTTTGACGGGCTGCCAGATGCCGCTGGATTCGTCGCGGTACATGCCGTGCGGGAGGGAGTTGATCATGGATTCGGTGACTTCCACGCTGACGGCGACGCCGACGACTTTGTCGCTTTTGTTGCTTTCCGGCTGGCCGATGACATGGACGGCGATGAGGTTCGCGCCGGGCTTGACGCTGTCGGTGATGTCGCAGCGCACCTCGCCGAACATGCCGGTGTGCGCGCCGACTTTGAGGCCGTTGACCCGGATTTCGGAGATTTTGGCGATGGCGTCGAAACTTAGCTCAAAGTTTTTGCCGCGAATGTCAGCGGGCAAATTCAGGTGATGGCGGTACCAGGCGGATTTGGTTTTTTGCCAGTCGAACGTCAGCGCGTTGAGGCGGCGCATTTCATTGAGGTAAACCTGGTCGCAAACGCCCTTCATCGCGGAAAGTCCGGGCAGGGGGAAGACGGTCTCGGCGTGGAGCCATGACAGTGTCGGCGTCCAGAAATTGGGCACGTCCATGATGTGCCATGAGGCATCGTCAGCGGCGGGGTTGTCCGGCGCGCTGTCAGCGGCGAGGTTTTGGTCGGGCATGAAAAGCCAGTTGCCGTCAAGGGAGATTTCCTGGCGCGAGTGGCCGAGTTGGGTGACGGTCAGCGGGCGGTATTTGGCGCGTTGTTGCTGGCGGATTTTTTCGCGGTCAGGCTGCGGCGCGGTGATGAATTGCCGGCCGATGGCGTCGAATTGCGCGCGGTCAGCGTCGGTCAAGTCGCGCACTTTGGCGTCCTTGAACTCCACCGGCAGCCAGCCGCCGCCGACGCCCACGCCGCCCGCCGTCCACGCGGCGTCGCTGTCGCTGACGTTGATGCGCGGCAGTTGTTCGTTGTTCACAAAAAGCTGGAAGTGGTTTCCCTTGGCGACAAGGCGCAGCGTGTACCACACGCCGACCTTGGGCTTGAAGTCCAGCGGCGCGACGCCGAGGAATTTGTCGTTGCCGTCCGGCGCGTAGCGGGCGAGGTACACGTCGTTATTCGCCCCGCCGCGCAAGCCGAAAACGTAGCGCCGGTCACGGTCAGCGGCGCGGAAGGCCGCCCAAATTTGCGCCTGCCCGGCCCGTTTCGGCGCGCGGGCGCTGATGGTGAACTCGACATCGCCCCAGGAGTTTTTGCTTAACAGCCATCCGTCGCTGACGGTGACGGCGCCTTTTTTGCCGGATTCGCTGATGATGCGGCCAATGGGCGTGACATCGCTGGTTAAATCAAGCGCTTGCCCGGCGACGAGGCCGCTGCTGGTGGTGACAATCAGGGTGAGGAGGAATGACAAATGTCGCATAGGTGAAACAGTTTAATTTGGGAGGGCGAAAAGGCAAAAAAATTTTTAAAAAAAGTTGACGTTACAATAATTTTATGCAAAATGTCACTCATATGAGTGAATTGCATGGCATTGACTCCGACGCTCGCTGCGTCGTGACGCAATTCGGCAATTCGGCAATTCGGCAATTCGGCAATTCGGCAATTCGGCAATTCGGCAATTCGCTTAAATTCTAACATACTTTCCGCTGAAGCACAACTTTCGCTTTTGGCAAATGCCAAAGGCGTTTTTTTTTCAAACCAATCGAAAGGAATATATGAACAAACATAGTGTCATCAAACGGGCTGCGTTGCTTGGCGTGTTCGCCGGCATGGCAGCGTTGACGGTCAGCGCAAGGGCGGAGACGATTTATATCGGCGATGCCGCGGCACAGGGGCAAAACCTCACCATCAGCGGTACCAATCCCGGTTCCCATTCCCTGAGCAGTATCACTTACGTCTTCTTCGGCAACACCACCGAGAATAACACTGCGTATGCCACTCCCGCCTTCAACAACGCCACTTACAGCGCCACTTACCAAAACACCACTGGCGCGCCGCTGGAGTTGCTGTTGACCGAGGTGAACTTCTACACTGCCAGCGCCTCGGGAACTGTGATCCCGTTCGTTGCCATCTATAGCGGCGCGGATTTTTCGCAGGGTAAAATCAAAATCGGCGCCAACTACAACGTTGTCTCCATCGGCGACGGCATCACCGTGGACACCGCCAACAAGGTGTATCCCGAAGCGTTCATCGTCAGCGGCGGCAATCCCAAAATCACCCTGAACGACGGGCAGATATTGGTTGCAGGCTGTTACGTCAGCGGTACCAGCGTTTTGCGGATGAATGGCGACGCCAACCCCAACCCGACCCCGAACGCGGGCAGTGACAACACGGCGGACTACATTTATGGAGGCAACGGCACCGGCGGTTATGTGCTGCCCGACTTGGGTGTCGGCGCGCTGAAAAGCAACGCCAATTACGATAAATTCCGCCAGAACGTCATGTTCAACATCGGTTTCGAGGTCATCCCCGAACCCGCCACCGTTGGCCTGCTCGTTTTTGGCGGGGTCGCCATCGCTGGCATGCGCTTGTTTCGCAAACGCAACTAAGGAAATTTCATGCGTTTTTTTGTCATCATCAGCGCCGCCGGTTGGCTGGCCGCGGCGACTGTCAGCGGGGCGATTGTCATGGGCGATCAGAATCTCGGCAATATTTGGTGCATCGGCGATTCCATCACCCAGGGCAACGCTGACGGTGACCCGGCCGGCTCGCCCCGCTCCTATTTGTATGACAAATTGCAAGCCGCCGGTTACACGTTTGCCTATACGGGCGTCGGCGCCGCCAACGCGGAAGGATTGCCCAACGACGATAATTACAAATATCATTCGGGCATTTCCGGCGCGGTCATTGGCAGCGATTACAGCGGGCGTTACGGGCATACCCAACGGCTGGCTGATGATTGGAACCGGGGGTGGTTAAGGGACCACAAGCCGGATGTCATCCTCATCATGCTGGGCACCAACGATGTGGACAACGCCATTGATTTGACGAATGCGCCGGCGCGGTTGGCGGCGTTTATCGACGCGATTTTTAACCAGCCCGGCGCGGGCAACCCGACGATTCTGCTCGCCACCATCGCGCCCAATCGCAAGTCGGCGCAAAAAATCGCCGACACCCTCGCGTTCAACGCGGAGTTGCCGGCGCTGGCGCAAAGTTTTCAAACGCGGGGCAGGGACGTTTATTTGGCGGACCATTTCACGTTGTTAAACGACAGCTATGCGTTGTCGATGAATGGGGATAATTTGCATCCCAATGCGCAGGGCAATCAATTGATGGCCCAGGCATGGTTTGATGCCATCAACGCATTGGTCATCCCCGAGCCGGCGACGTGGGCGCTGATGGTGAGCGGCGCGGCGCCGCTGGTCATCGTCAGCGTGCGGCGCTCCCGCGCGTAAGGCGAAATCATTATTTTTATCCTTGTCAGCCCCGCCAACGGGGATAATTTTGACGCCTGAGCCTTATGCAAAAACATCCGAAACTGACCGAGGGCAGAATTGCCAACATTTTAACCCAAATCGAAAAAATCATTTACCACAGTCACATTCCGCTGGAAATCGGCGCGTATGCGGTGAACGGCGAGCCAGTGTCAGCGGCGGAGGCGTTGAAAAAATCCTACCGTCCGTTCGCCGCCGGTGACGCTTGGGGGGCGACTTGGGACACGACTTGGTTCCGCGTCAAAGGAAAAGTGCCAAGGGAGTTTGCGGGCAAAGAAGTGGTCGCGCTGGTCAATCCCGGGTTCGCGGGGCTGGAGGGGTTCACCGCTGAGGCTCTGGTGTGGCAGGGCGGGAAGCCGGTGCGGGCGCTGAACGTCAACCGGCATGACATCCCCGTCGCTGACCGCGCGAAGGGCGGCGAGGCGGTGGAGTTTTATTTGGAGACGGCGGCGAACCCGAACGCCTCGATGGGTTATGACAACGGGCTGATGCAGCCGGATTACAAGGGCAAGCCGCTGTTCAGGTTTGGCAAGGCGGAACTGGCGGTGTTTGACCGCGAGGCTTGGCATTTGTATTTTGACGTGAAGCTGGCGTTTGAGTTGTTGAAGGAATTGCCGGTGGACGAGCCGCGCTACGGGCAGTTGTTGTACGCGCTCAACGAGGTCGCCAACATTTTTTACCCGACAGACCGCGCCACCATCGCGCCGTCACGGTCAGCGTTGAAAGAAGTGCTTGCCAAAAAGAACGGCGGCACCACGCACCAACTGTCCGCCATTGGTCACGCGCACATTGACACGGCGTGGCTGTGGCCGCTGCGCGAGACGATGCGGAAATGCGCGCGCACGTTCTCGACGGCGCTGCGTTACATGGAGGAATATCCGGATTACGTTTTCGGCTGCTCGCAAGCACAGCAGTATGCGTGGATGAAGGAATGTTATCCCGACATTTTCGCGGGCATCAAGGCGGCGGTGAAGAAGGGGCAGTGGGAGCCGATTGGCTCGATGTGGATTGAGGCGGATTGCAACTTGTCGTCGGGCGAGTCGCTCATCCGGCAGATTTTGCTGGGCAAGAAATTCTTCCGCGAGGAGTTCGGCTACGAGACGAAGGACGTGTGGATTCCCGACGTGTTCGGCTACTGCGCGTCCATGCCGCAAATCATGAAGAAGATGGGCGTCGAGTATTTCCTCACGCAGAAGATTTCGTGGAACCAGTTCAACAAATTCCCGCACCACACGTTCTTGTGGGAGGGCATTGACGGCACGCAAATCTTCTCGCACTTCCCGCCCGCCGACACGTACAACTCGGAGATGAAGCCGCAGTTGCTGCGTTACAACGTCAAGAATTTCAAGGAGCACGACCGCGCGACGCGCTCGATGTTCGTGTACGGTTTTGGCGACGGCGGCGGCGGGCCGACGCGCGAGATGATTGAAATGGCGCGGCGGGCGAAGGACCTTGAGGGGCTGCCGAAGGTGCGGATGGAGCGCGTGTCGTCGTTCTTCCCGAAGGCGGTGCGCGACGCGAAGGACTTGCCGGTGTGGGTGGGCGAGTTGTATTTGGAATTGCACCGCGGCACGTACACGACACAGGCGCGGAACAAACGCGGGAACCGCAAGGGCGAGTTGCTGCTGCGCGACGCGGAGTTTTTCGACGCGCTGGGCGCGGTGCTGGGCGGGGTGACGAACAGCGGCAAGCGCGGCGAAATCCCGCACGCCGCGTATGACGTGGTGGCGCGGGTGAAGAACCCGACGCGGGAGCAGGATTTGGAGCGGGCGTGGAAGCTGCTGCTGTTGAACCAATTTCATGACATCATCCCCGGCTCCTCCATTAACTGGGTGTACAAGGACAGCGCGCAGGATTACGCGACGATTGGCAAGCTCTGCCAGCGCGTGATTGACGAGACCAAGCCCGCGCTGGCGGCGAAGGTTGACACGACGGCGTTTGACAAACCGGCGCTGGTGGTCAACACGCTCAGCCACGCGCGCACCGAGGTGGTGAAGCTGCCGGGCGGCGCGGTCAGGCAAGTGCAAGTGCCGGCGCTGGGCTACGCGGTGGTCGAGGGCGCTGACAGTGACGTGAAGGTCAGCGTGAAACAAACGGGCAAGGGGATTGTCGTGGACAACGGCTTGCTGCGCGTGACGATTGACGCGGACGGGCTGATTGTCAGCGTGTGGGATTACGCCGCTGAGCGTGAGGTGGTCGCGCCCGGGCGGAAGGCGAACCTGTTCCAATTGTTCAAGGATTACCCGAACTTCTGGGACGCCTGGGACATTGACATTCACTACCAAGAAGTCGGCGAGGACTTGGTCAAGGCGGAGAAGGTCAGCGTCAGCGAGGCGGGGCCGCTGCGCGCCATCGTCAGCGTCGAGCGCAAGTTCAGCGGGTCGGTGCTCAAACAAGACATCATCGTCAACGCGGACTCGCGGCGCGTTGATTTCGTCACGAAGGTGGACTGGAACGAGTCGCACAAATTGCTGAAAGTCGCGTTCCCCGTGGACATTCGCTCACCGAAAGCGACGTATGAAATTCAATACGGCCACTTGGAGCGGCCCACGCATTATAATACCAGCTGGGACATGGCGCGGTTTGAAGTGTGCGCGCAGAAGTGGGCGGACTTGTCCGAGCGCGACTACGGCGTGGCGCTGTTGAACGACTGCAAATACGGGCATGACATCTTCGGCAACACCATGCGCCTGAGCCTGCTCCGCGCACCGTCGGCGCCCGACCCGAAGGCGGACTTGGGCACGCACGAGTTCACCTACTCGCTGCTGCCGCACACGGGCGACATCCGCGAGGGACGTGTGATAGAGGAAGCCTACGCGCTGAACGTGCCGCTGACCGTCAGCGCGTTGCCGAAACAAAAAGGCACGCTGCCAGCCAGCCAGAGCTTCTTCAACATCGACCGCGCCGGCGTAATCGTCGAGGCGGTGAAAAACGCCGGGGACGGCAGCGGGGTGATTGTGCGCTTGTACGAAGCGCACGGCACACGCGGCCCGCTGACGCTCAGCACGACGCTGCCCTTCACCAAAGCCGCGGCGGTGGATTTGCTGGAACGGGAGACGGGCAAGCTGCAGCTGAAAAACGGCCAGCTGTCACTGACCGTCAAGCCGTTTGAAATCCTCACGCTCAAGTTCGTGAAATAAGACATCATAACCTTTGACACTATGAGGGGACTGCAATAGCTTCACTGCCACGATGATTGATTACCTTGCAGACTTGACAGCCGTGCATAATCGACAATTGGACAAGGCTCTCTTCGTAAGATTTTCACTCTTTCCCTCTTGGGGGGACAACGTCTCCCCCAGTGGGGGAGAGCCTCTCCCCCTCGCGGGGACAACCACTCCCCCTGGGGGAGACAAGCTCTCCCCCAGGCGGGGACAACCACTCCCCCTATGGGGGACAAGCACTCCCCCTCGCGGGGACAACTTCTCCCCCCGTGGGGGACAAGCACTCCCCCGGTGGGGGAGAACCGCTCCCCCCGTGGGGGAGTCTGCACACCAAACAACCAATCCAAGGAGATATTATGCCAAACAAGAAAACGTCTGATTACTACATCCCCGCCTACATGGGCACCACCTACTCGAACCTCATCCAGTGGTGCAACACCTTCTTCCAGGAAGCCCCGCCCTACCTCGCCAACCTGAACATCAACGCCATGGACTTCGACGTCGCCACGGGCGGCTTCGAGACCTTCCGCATCTTGTTCACCTGCCGCAACAACGTCAACACTTACAGCAAGGAATTGACACAGGAATTGCATGACCTGATGTTCAAGTCGGGGGAACCCGTCATCATCGCCACCACCGTCCCGGGCCTCACCCCCGCCACCGCTTACAACGGACTCGGCGGCTTCATCGTCAGAATCAACAACTGGTGGGTGCACAACATCCAGACCAGCCCCGCCTACACCGTCGAAATCGGCAAGCTGCTCGGCTTCATCCACGCCTCCGGCAGCGCGCCGGACTTGCTCAGCCTCAGCCCCGACGCTGTCGCCAAGTTCACCGGCGGCGCGGTGGTGCTGCACGGTCATTTGCCCAAGCCGGCGAAATACTGGCACCTGCTCGTTGACCGCGGCCACGGCAAAGTGGAACTCGCCCTCATCGCCGGCGCGAAGTTCACCGACCACCACCCGCTGCCCGACAAGCCGGCCGCGTGGACGTACACGGTGGAGTTGCGCGACAAAGACCAATACGCCATCGGCAAAGTCAGCGTGGTAAGCGTCACCGTCTGGCACGGCGCCGCCGACCAAGGGCCGGAGGCGGGAGCGTAATATGAAACCAACAATGTTAATCAAACGGGTCGCGCTGTTAGTGACAGTCACCTTGCTGGGCGCTTGGACGGCGGCGGCGCAGCAAACTTATGAAGTGACCATTGACAAGCCGGAGCGTTATGGCAACGCGGCGAAAGGCTCCTCGGTTTCCACCTTCCGCCTGTGGGTGCCGGAAGGGAAGACGCCGGAGTATATCCTGCTCTTCCTCTCCTACAACGGGCGAGACGACTCCATCGGCGATGCCGAGGATATTCCCAATCGCGAGTTTGCCCGACAGCACAATGTTGCGTTGCTGACGTGCCGCTGCGAACGCAAGGACGGCGGCGCCGGTTTCGACCAAATAGACCAGTGGGCGGGCAAGCTGATATTGGACGCGGTGAAAAAGCTGGCAGCGGCGGCGGGACGGCCTGACTTGGCGCAAGCGCCGCTGCTGGTGATGGGTTACGGCAGTCCGCAAGTGGTGAGCGGTCTCCTCGGTTGGAAAAACGACCGCGTCGTCGCCGCGACTTCCAACACCGGCATCAAGTTCGGCGCTCACGGCAATGAGAACGGGCCGGACAACGCCTACAAAACGCCGTTCCTGATTTATGAGAACGAAACGCCGACCAATCTGGGCGTGTGGAACGACATGTTTGAAAAGTTCAACACCGCCCGCAAGCGCGGCGCGTTGTGGTGCGTGGCTCCCAAATATACGGGCAACCAAGATTGCACGGTGCTCAGCCGCGAGTTCTTTGCCAGCGTAATCGCGTGGCGCAAAGCGGGGGCCGGCGACGGCTGGCTCGGCAACTGGCAGGACAAGGGCATCGCCCCCAAAGGCGGCAGACCGGCGAACGCGAGGGACACGGTCTGGCTGCCGGACGAGAATTTCGCCCGCGCGTGGCAACGGTTTGTCAATGAGAAGAACGAGAAGAAATGAGTTTGGAACGCCGCCCGCTTTTTCCTTTTGTCTTTGCCGCCGTTTGCGATAAAGTTTTCCCCGCTATGAAAATGTTATTGCGCGGTTTCTTGCTGGCGGTGAGTTTTGGCTTGATCGGCGCGGTGTCAGCGATGGACTTGGCGCCCTTCGCCGGCGCCCGCCCGGCGCCGCAGGAAGATGTGACCGTCAGCGGCTCGTTGGTCGGAGTGTGGCGCGCCACGGAGAAGGACAAAAATCTCGTGTGCAAAGGCTCGCGGGAGTTTCGCGCGGGGCTGGACGGCGCGGTGTTTCTGGAGGTCACTTATTTGGACAAAGGCTACGGGCGGCTCGGCGTGCAGTTCAAGGGCGGGGACAACAAGCTGTCGCGTCCCGACAAGTACACGAACATCACGCTGACTGACTCCGGAAAATGGGTGACGGCTTTCCTGCGTTTGAATGCGCCGGTGGTGCGGGAAGTACAGCTCGGCATGGAACGCAACAAGGACAATACGCTGACAGTGAGCAAAATCACGCTGCATGACACGCCGTTTAAAGACGGACATTTCGAATATTTACTGAAAGAGGACTGGCGGCGGCCTTACGACGGACCGTCAGCGGTGAAGTTTGACAATCAGACCATGAGGGGGAAAATCATGGTCGGCTATCAGGGCTGGTTCCGCACGCCGAACGACCCGTATGACCGCGGCTGGTTTCACTGGGGCAATATTCCCAAGGGTGAGTTTACCGTGGACATGTGGCCGGAAATCAAAGATTACCCGCCCTCGGCGCTGGAGAAAGCGTGCGATGTAAAATTGCTCAGCGGAAAACCGGCGTATTTGTTTTCCTCCGCGTGGCCGGAGGTGGCGCGGACGCATTTCAAATGGATGCGCGAGAACAACATCGACGGCGCTTTTGTGCAGCGTTTTCTAACCGACGGAATGTATTCGGAGAATAAAAAACACCCCGAATGGATTATGGGCAACGTCCGCGCCGCCGCCAATCGCGAGGGGCGGATTTGGGCGGTGGAGTACGACGTCAGCGGCTACCGTGATGACAAATTGCTGGAGGGCATCACCCGCGACTGGAAGTGGTTTGTTGACGAGTTTGGTTTAAAAAAAGACCCCAGCTACGCGCGTGAGGGGGGCAGGCTGGTGGTGTTCATCTGGGGCATGCCGTTTGACAACCGCAAAATTTCCGTGGAGACCGCCAACGCTGTGGTTGACTGGTTCAAAAACGACCCGCAGTATGGCAGCAATTACGTCATCGGAGGCATCCCTGGCAACTGGCGCAACATGAGCGACGAGTGGAAGGAGCACTTCAAAAGATTCGACGCCCTGCTTTGCTGGATGTCGCAGAAATACGCGGAAGATTTGGCGGATTTCAAGGCATGGGGCGTCGACTACTGGCCGCACGTCAAGCCGGGCTTTTCGTGGGCGAACTTGAAACACATTCCCACTGGCTCGCAGCAGGCGTTCACCCCCCGGCGCGGCGGCGCGGCGCTGGAGGAACAAATCGACAAGGCGGTGGCGGCGGGCGGTGACCGTTTTTTTGTCGGGATGTTTGACGAGTATGACGAGAGCACCGCGATTATGCCGATGAGTGACGATGCCCCGCCGACTCCGCGCCGCCCCGGTGTGGTGGCAAAATTTTTCCCAAACCCGAATTTCCGCGATGAAAGCCCCAACTTGTCACTGCGCTCGCAGGTTGACTTGGAATTTGGCGGCGAGCCATTCAAGAATATTCCGGCGGAAAACTTTTCAGTGCGCTGGGAAGGCACGCTGATACCGCCGCATGACGGCAAATACCAGCTCAGCTTGGAAGGCGTGGCGGGGGACAAGGCGGCATTGTGGATTGACGACAAGCGGGTGGTGGAAATCAAGGCGCTCGCGGCGGGCGGCAACAAGCTCGCGCAACTGGACTTGAAGCAGGACCAGCCGGTGATTTTCCGGCTGGACTACGCGCATCTCACCGGCGGCGGGCGGCTGCGCTTGTTGTGGGACATCGGTTTCGGCTTGGAGCCGCTGCCGGAGACGGTTTACGTGGACGCTTGGGGACGCTTCCTCACCAATGAGGGACAACCCTCAAATTGGTGGATGAAATTGTCCGGCGACGCGAAGGAAAAAATGAAGAATAATCCAACGATAGAAAAACACTGACCATGAAAAAGACGCTGACGGGGCTTAAATTGCTCCTGCTGACACTGCCGCTGACGGCGGCGGAAACGATTTACCAAGACCCGGTTCCGGCGGGCGCCAACCGCGCCGCCGTCGCCGCGCCGCGCAACGACTGGTACCGCGACGTGCAAAACAAATTCACCAAATACGGCGGCAAGCCCGCTGACATTGTGTTCGAGGGCGACTCGATCACCAACCGCTGGGAAGGCGCCGGTCGCGAGATGTGGAAAAAACATTTCGAGGGACGCGCTGCCGATTTTGGCATCGAAGGCGACCGTGTGGAAAACGCCTTGTGGCGGCTAAGCAAGGGACAGGTGGACGGCATCAACCCGAAAATCATCGTCATCATGCTCGGCACCAACAACACCTACTTCAACAGCGCCGAGGAAATCGCCGGCGGTCTGAAACTGCTCGTCGCCGAATATCAAAAACGCTGTCCGCTCGCCCGTGTTATTTTGATGGGCATCTTTCCGCGCGGCAAAGACGCCGCTGACAAAGGCCGCGTAAAAGTCGCCGCAATCAACGACATCATCAAGGGCTACGCTGACAATGACAAAGTGTTTTTCGTGGACATCGGCGACAAATTCATCACCGCTGACGGTGACCTTGAGTCGGAGGTTTTTCCCGGTTCCGACACGGTGCATCCGTCCGAAAAAGGCTACGAAATTTGGACCGAGGCTATCCTGCCTATCATCAACAAATACGCGCCGTGACCTGCGTTACATCGTTCGGTCACCATCAGCGATGGTTTTGGGCGGGCGCACTTACACCGTTCAAATCATCAACTGGGCCAGAGACGGCGGGCAGGTTAGCGTCAACCTCAACAGCGCGGGTGGCAACACCGGAACGTTGCATAAGGGATCCGGGGCCGGAACTCCCGGACAAATCATCACCGGGGAATTCACCGCGTTGACCACCTCGCAGGATTTCACTTGGGCGGGCGCCACTGGCGCGGCGTTTACGGTGATGGGCGCGATTTCAGTGCTGGACATCACGGCGGCCATTCCCGAACCGTCCGCCTTGGAATTGCCGGGCCTCGGCGTGTGTCTCGCGGCGATTATTCTGTTCATCCGGCGGCGCGCCATCCTGCCACGCTGCCACGCGCGTGATGGCGGCGGCGCGGGCGGCGGTGTGCAAATTAATCCACGATCTTTTTTTGTTGACGCTTTTGGAAAACCAGTAAGAATGTGTGTTTTCGCGGAAGGAAATGCCGCGAACGTTCTTTTTCAGCTTGGTTATTTTCATGTCAAGAAATGTTCACATTTTTTGTTCACACCTTTTCAAAAGTGCAAACACGAGCATAGCCGAGTTAAAGAGAGCGTCAACATTTCGCAGCCTTAGCTCAGTGGTAGAGCATCACCTTGACACGGTGGGGGTCAGAGGTTCAAGCCCTCTAGGCTGCACCAGTTTTTCCATCATGAAAATCACCGGGCTTTACCAACAACTGATGGCTTGCAACAAGTGTCCGCTGATGTTCAAGCCCGTCGTCTCGGGACGTCCGGTGATGAGCAGCGTGATGTTGATTGGCCAGGCGCCGGGGGTCAAGGAGCCGCTGTTGATGAGACCGTTCGCGTGGACGGCGGGGAAGACGATGTTCAAATGGTTTCAACAGGCCTGGGGCGTGGATGAGGAAACATTTCGGTCTCGCGCGTACATGGCGGCGGTGTGCCGTTGTTATCCGGGAAAAAATCCGAGGGGCGGCGACCGCGTGCCCGCTGACAATGAGATTGCGAACTGTCGCGCGTGGTTGTCAGCGGAGTTCAAAATTTTGCAGCCGCGCCTCGTGCTGGCGGTGGGCAAGCTGGCAATTCGGCAATTTGTTGAGTTTGAGAAATTGAATGAGGTGGTCGGGCGCGTCATCAGCGTGGAGAAATTCGGGCAACAACTGGATGTTGTGCCGTTTCCGCATCCGTCGGGCGCCTCGACGTGGCACCGCATGGAGCCGGGGAAAACGTTGTTGCAACAGGCGCTGGCGCTCACGGCGCGGCATCCGGCGTTTATCAAAACATTCGCATGACCGCGCCGCTTAAAATTAAAAATCTGACCCTCGCCTCGCCGCTGTTGCTCGCGCCGATGGCGGGGTTCACCAATCTGCCGTTTCGCGTGGCGGCGCGGCGGCTGGGCGGCGTGGGGCTGACGGTTAGCGAGTTGGTCAACGCACGGTCGCTGCTGGAGTTGAACCCAAAGGCGTTGCGGTTGGCCGCCGTCGCTGATGATGACAGACCCTTTGCGGCGCAGTTGTTTGGCGCGAATGTCAGCGAGATGCGCGACGCGGCCCGGTTGGCGGCGGATCTTGGCGCGGATGTGATTGACATTAACATGGGTTGCCCCTCGGACAAGGTGAACGCCTGCGGCGGCGGCGCGGCGTTGTTGCGAGACGAGCCGCTGATGGTCAGGCTCGCGGCGGCGGTGGCGGGCGCGGTGCCGCTGCCGGTCACGGTGAAAACGCGGCTCGGCTGGGACAGAGTCAGCGTGCCGCGTTTGGTGCCGGCGCTGGAGCAGGCGGGCGTCGCCGCCATTGCGGTGCACGGGCGGACGCGGGTGCAAGGTTACGCGGGCGGGGTGAGCCACAGCGGCATCCGCGAAGTGGTCAGCGCCGCGCGCAACATTCCGGTCATTGGCAATGGCGACGTCCGCACGCCGCAAGACGCCGCGCTGATGCTCAGCGAGACGGGTTGCGCCGGCGTGATGATTGGTCGCGCGGCGTTGCGCAATCCGTTCATCTTTCATGACACGTTGAAATTTTTACAAACCGGCGAGCAGACGCCGCCGGTCACCGCTCCGCAAATGCTGGCGTTCATGCACGAACACTTCGCGCTGATGGTGAGGTTT
>JAITHY010000123.1 GCA_031279715.1 Verrucomicrobiales bacterium
CCGCCGATGAGTTTGTCGGCCGCATCATGCGGCATCACGAGGGCTATTTGGCGAAGATCGAATTTCACCACTGCGCCGCCGGGGTTCGTGAAATGATTCAATGGGCCGCTGACAATGCCGATTCCGTGCTCAACCGCCAGAAGGCCTTTGCGTAAACGGCAAACATGCTGACGGTGAGTTCATTGTCAGTGGATTAACCCTCACTCCAACCTGGAAAAAATCCCGGCGTCACCGTCAGCGTTCTCATGACAACTCCAGCAGCGTCACCTCGGGCCGGCAGTTGAACCGCACCCCGTGCAAATTCCCCACGCCGCGCGAGGTGTAAATCAGCCGCCCGTCCCACGCATTCAACCCCGCCACGTAACGCTTGTCCTTCACCGGCGCGAACGGCGCGCCGATAAGTGGCAGCCGCAACTGCCCGCCGTGCGTGTGCCCGCTGACCATCAGCTCCCAGCGGAAATTTTTCAACAGCGTCTTGCTGTCGGGATTGTGCGCGAGCACCAGCCGCGGCAGACCCTCATCGTCAGCGGGGAACGCGCGGCCCGGCAGGCATTGCCGGTTCCACAAATCACCCAGCCCGACCAGCAGCAACTCGCGCCCGCTGACGCTCACCCGCCGCGCCTCGTTGTGCAACACCCGCGCCCCCGCCGCCTCCAGCATCGCCCGCACCCGCGTGTTTTTCAACGTGCCGACCGCGCGGTCGTGATTGCCAAAACACGCGAACGTCAGCGCCCGCCCCGCCAGCGGCGCCAGCGTCCGCGTGAACGCCGCGTCGTCCAGCTTTGTGTCAAACAGCACGTGGTCGCCCGCGAGCAAAATCAAATCCGGCTGTTGCGCCAGCCCCAGCGCCACCGCCCGCGCAATCACCGTCAGCGGCACGCAACTGGAATAATGCAAATCCGCCAGCACCAGCACGCGCAACGGCTGACCGTCAGCGCCAGGGAAAAACTTCACCCGCCGCGTGACCACCTCAAACCACGACGGCTCGACAAACCGCCCGTAAACCGCCAGCCCCAGCGCCCCGGCGCAGCCAAGCAAAAATTTTCTCCGGCTGAGCATCAGCGGATGCTAGCAAAAAGACAGGGCCGCCCAAACACAAAGTTTGCCGACCGCTGGCGGTGAGTGTCAGCGCCGCAACGCAAAAAGATTGAGTCCGTCGTCCTCCACACACGCAAAAAATACCCCGCCAGCACCCTCGCCCTTGATGCGCGCCGCCGTTGACACCAATTTCCGCAAAGAAAAATTCCAAGATGACCGTCAGCGAGTCAAACACTTCTTCACTCTCCACCAACGCCTGACCACGCCGCTGACAATGAAATTCATCCTTCGCATTTTCAAGTATTGCGCTTAAATAAGCAACGTGTTGATTTTAGGTTGCTTACAAAAACACACTGCTGTCCAAGCAGATTGATGTTAAATAAAAATCACGCCCCCAAGTCCCTCCAACGGTAACAACCTTCAGGCCCGCAAAATCTCCACCGTCTGCTCATGCTCCGACCACGGCACCGGCACCGCGCCGTAATTGGAAAAAGCATTGGTGAGCGAATTTGCCAAATGTCCTCTTTCGTCGTTTAACATGACATACAATCTGGCGTCAGCTTGCCGCGTATCCTTGGTGTCAAGCCACTTGAACATCAGCCCCTCGACCGCGTCCTTGCTGGGATTGTTGACGGTTTGCAAAATGCGCTCCGGCTGCCGGCGGGACTTGGGAATCACAAAGTCAAACTTGTGGTCGTAGCCCGATTTTCCCGTGAATTTGCAATTTGGTGTGTATCGAATGTCTGATTCATCCAACCACTTTTGCACATCCTCATAAAAAATGCTCTGCATAAACGGCGTGGCAAGATAAAACAAATCATTCACCGCCAGCATCGCCTGCAAAAGGTTGTGCTTTTTCAGCGGAAAATTCTCGGCGGTTGCCTGCGTTTCCAGTTGGTTCTGCGGGGTCTGATGAACTCCGAATCCCGCCAGCGTCATTTTCAGCAATGCCTCGCGCTTGGGAGAATCCAGCGAGCAGCCGGAGCTTATCAGGTCACTGATGATATAACCGTCGTCCGTAAGCACAAAGCCGTCGCCTTGTTTTTTTACGTAAATTTGAAGCTGGTCATTGTGCCGGTCAAGGTGTGGCGTGGTGATTTCCGTCCATCCGCCTGACACTTCCAGCAACACGGTTTTGTCCTTGATCCAGCGGACATATTTGTCCACCAGTTCGGCAATTTCAGCGCTCATATGGGCAACTCCTCCCTGAATGTTGGCCGGGTTACTACATGGCAAAAATCCAGCAATTCCTGGAAAGTTAGCCGAAGATTGGCCGGATTGCTAATCCATTCCGGCAGCGGTTCCGCCCATTTGTCGCCAAACCCTTCCCGATAAAAATGAATGTGCGGGCAGGGAATTTCCGCGCTGTCCGGGTTCCGATGCGGCTGACCATCAATGTCAATTCGCACCAGCACCAGCGACTGGCGCGCGCGGTTTTGAAAAGTCGCCTTGGTCAGGCGGATGGAGGAGCGGTAAATGTCGAAGTAAAATTCCTCGTGACGGTCAGCGGAGCAAACCGGTATTCGCAAAGATCCAGCAACGGGGAAGTCATAAACATTGTCACTATCAGCGTGTTTTTCCATCTTTAGCAACAATTTTGCATCCGCTTGTGGAAAATTTGTAATCATAATCAGCGATATTTCAAATCTCAGCCGCTATCGCCGCGCCCATGCCGCTGGTGTTCACCTTGGTGCAGCCGGGCGACGCGATGTCCGCGGTGCGGACGCCGCTGGCGATGACCTGATGCACGGCGGCGCGGATGGCGTTGGCGGCGTCGAGCTTGCCGAAGCTGTGCTCCAGCATCAGCGCCACGCTGAGGATTTGCGCGATGGGATTGGCGATGCCTTTGCCGGCGATGTCCGGCGCGCTGCCGCCGCTCGGCTCATACAAACCAAACGCGCCCTCCGCCAGTGACGCACTGGGCAGCAGGCCGAGCGAGCCGGTCGCCGCCGCCACCTCGTCGCTGAGGATGTCGCCGAACATATTTTCGCACAGCATCACGTCGAATTGCGCGGGGTTGCGCAGCACTTGCATCGCGGCGTTGTCCACGTACATGAACGCGGTCTGAACGTCAGCGTATTGCGCGGCGATTTGCTTGAAAATTTTGCGCCACAACAGCGAGCTTTCCAGCACATTGGCCTTGTCAATCAGCGTGACGTGCCGGCGCCGGTTGCGGGCGGCCTTGAACGCGGTGTGCGTGATGCGCTCGATTTCGCGCGTCTCGTACACCAGCGTGTCCACGGCGCGCTCACCATCAGCGGTCGCCGTGGTGCCTTTCGGCTGGCCAAAGTAGATGCCGCCGGTCAGTTCGCGCATGACGAGCATGTCAAAGCCGTTCGGGATGATGGACGATTTGATGGGCGAGGACTCGATCAATTCGCGGTAACAAATCGCCGGCCGCAAGTTCGCGTACAAGCCGAAAATTTTTCGCAACGGCAGCAGCGCGCCGCGCTCGGGCTGCTCGTTCGGCGGCAGCGACTCCCATTTCGGCCCGCCGACGGAGCCGAACAAAATCGCGTCGCTGGCGCGGCACACGCTGACGGTCTCCTCCGGCAGCGCCCGGCCCGTGGCGTCAATGGCGGCGCCGCCGACCAGCGCCTCGCGGCATTCGCAAGTAAAACCAAATTTCCGCGCCACGACTTTCAGCACGTCCAGCGCCACCGCCATCACTTCGGGACCAATGCCGTCACCACTGAGAACTGCGAATTTCATAAGCCGTTTAATTTAGCGCCGCCGCTGACGATGACCAGTAAAAACAATCTCGCGCAGAAGCGCGGCGTTGGCATGGAGCGCCACTCTCCGGAGTGGCTTTGAAAATGCGCGGAGCACCTGATATTTGCCGCCATGCGGAATTTACAAGCCACTCTGGAGAGTGGCGCTTCATGCTTCCATGCGCTGAAACTCATTGTACAAACCACTGCCAATCTGCTATCGTGCCCGCCGTGTTTGAGCAGTTGTCATTTTTATTCCAAGCGCCCGCGCCAGCCGCTGACGGTGACGCGGCGGAGTTCCTGACCATCAGCGGGACGCGGCACTCCATCCACGCGCGGCGGAATTTTCGCGCGCGGCGTTACCAAATTTACGTGCGCTCCGACCGCTCCATCCGCCTGACCATCCCGCGCCGGGGCAGCCAGCGCGAGGGGGTCGCGTTCGTCCACGGCAAGGCGCGGTGGATTGAGCATCAGTTGAAAAAACTCGACGCCGCGCTGGTGCCGCCGAAAAGCTGGGGCGCGGGGACGGAGGTGTTGCTGTTCGGTGAAAGCCATCCGCTGACGGTGACGCCGCGCGGCGATACGCTGACTGTCAGCCTCGGCGCGGAGTCCTTCCCCGCGCGGCCCGAAACGGTGAATTTCCGCCCGCTGGTGGAGGGTCATCTCCGCCGCCTCGCCAGCCGCCAACTCCCGCCGCGCGTCAGCGAGCTGGCCGCGGCGCTGAAGCTCACGCCCGCCAAAATCACCATCCGCAACCAAAATTCCCGCTGGGGTTCATGCTCGCCGCGCCGCGCGATTTCGCTGAACTGGCGGCTGGTACAAACGCCCGGATTGGTGCGCGACTACATCATCATCCACGAACTCTGCCACCTGCGCGAAATGAACCATTCGGCGCGTTTCTGGCGGCTGGTCGGGGAATTCTGCCCCGCTTACCGTGACGCCGAGGCGTGGCTGAAATTGAACGCCGCGCGGCTGGGTTTGTGACTGTCAGCGCGCCGCCTTGCCTGCCGGTCATTACCGATTTGTAATTAGACAGCCGCCGCGACATCATATAAATTGCCCGCTTCAAATTATGAAATTGAAACATCACCTCCTCGGCTTGGCGTTGCTCGGCGCGCTGACGTTGAACAGTTGCGGCCAGCCTGACGACAACCC
>JAITHY010000053.1 GCA_031279715.1 Verrucomicrobiales bacterium
CGTGATGAACAGTTTCACCGCCGCGCGAAACCGTTTCACATTGAACTGGCCGTCAGCGCCCTTGAACTTCATCAAGTTCAGCGAGGCGAGGTTGCACGCCGTGTCGTTAAGGAATAAATACTCCGAGCATGGGTTGGTTGAATGCTGACGGTCAGTTCCCTTGCAGGTGTGCCATTGGTGAATTGTGTCGTCAAATTGCACACCCGGATCGCCGCAAATCCACGTCCCCTCGGCAATTTTCCTCAACAACGCGCGCGCGGATTTTTTCTCCAGCTTGCGCCCGTCTCGCACCGCCTTCGTCCACCAATCACCGTCTTTGATGGCGGAATTCATAAACTCATCGCTGACCCTGACCGACAAATTCTCGTTCTGATACATCACCGAGCCATAAGCGTCGCCGTTGAAACTGCCGTCGTACCCCTCCTCAATCAGCGCCCAGGCTTTTTTCTCCTCTTTGGTCTTCGCCTCAATAAATTCCTCAATGTCAGGGTGCCAATCCTTGAGGGTGTTCATCTTCGCCGCGCGCCGCGTCTTGCCGCCGGATTTCACCACATTGGCGACTTGGTCATACACTTTCAAAAACGACAGTGGACCGCTGGGCTTCCCGCCGCCGCTGAGCTTCTCCCGCGTTGAACGAATCGTGGAAAGATCGCTGCCCGTGCCCGATCCGAACTTGAACAACATCGCCTCGCTGCGCGCCAGTTCCATGATGGACTCCATGTTGTCCTCAACCTGTTGAATAAAACACGCGCTGCACTGCGGTTTCTCATACTGCGTCTTGGCGCGATAAGCCTCCTTCGTCGCCGGATCAATGCAATAATTCCCCAGTCCGCTGTTCGCGCCAATCCCGTACTGATGATGCAACCCGACGTTAAACCACACTGGCGAATTGAACGCGCCATATTGATTCACGCACAACCAAGTCAATTCTTCATAAAAAATCTCCGCATCCTCCGGTGATGAAAAATACCCGTCCGCCAGCCCCCAATCCGCAATCGTCCGCGTCACGCGATTAACGAGTTGCTTAATCGACGCCTCACGACCGCCCTTGGTGACATCCGCGCCTTGCGCGACATCACCGTAAAAATACTTCGACACCGCGATTTTCGTCGCCAGCAGCGACCACGACTTTGGCACCTCGACATGCTCCTGTTTGAAAATAACTTTACCGCCATCATCAGCGATTTCCGCCGTGCGTAATTCCCACTCAATTTGCTCGAATGGATGCACCCCCTCCGTGCTAAAAACGCGCTCAACTTTCATTCCATTATTCCTTTCACTTTTGGCCAATCCATTGCGCCGTCCCAATTTGCCTGTTTTCGCCGCCATACCACTAACCTGAATCATAAGCTTAAAACTCCTTTTGATTTAACATTAACTCAATCCAAATTTACCAATACCCCCACAATACAATGGGCAGTCGAGGGAAAATAACCCCATTAGTAGTGGCGTCAACAAAAAAAACCAAAAAAACACTTCATCCAAAACAATAAAAAAAAATTTGCCTCACAAGTCCTGATTTTAAGCCTGAAAAGGCCTCCAAAAATTTTTTGGGCTTGACATTTTTTTTTAAAATAAATAGTCAAGTTTTAACTTGTTCCGGCTCCCGTCGGGGCCAATTGCTCTGGTTGCTGGTTGGAAAGAAAATTCAGTCGAATAGTTATTAGCGTCGTTTTCATCGCTGAGAATCACAAGGAAAAGCGGTGGCCGAGGTAAATTTCCCTGGCGACGGGGTCGTTGATTAAAAATTCGCTGGTGCCCTCGCTCTCGACTTTGCCGTCGCAAATCAAGTAGGCGCGGTCAACGACGCTGAGGGTCTCCCTCACGTTGTGGTCGGTGATGAGGACGGACACGCCTTTGTTGCGGATGCTGATGATGATGTCTTGTATGTTGTTCACCGCCAGCGGATCCACGCCGCTGAACGGCTCGTCTAGCAGCACAATTGACGGATCCGTTGACAGGCAGCGCGCGATGGACAGGCGCCGCTTTTCCCCTCCGGAGAGCATGTACGCCTTGCTTTTGCGGACGTGCCTCATCCCAAACTCCTCCAGCAACGCCTCCAACTTTTGCCTCCTCTCCCCGTCGCTCAAATGCAGCGTCTCCAAAATCGCCATCAAATTGTCCTCCACCGTCAGCTTGCGGAATATGGATTCCTCCTGCGGCAGGTAGCCAATGCCGCGCCGCGCGCGGCGATACATCGGCATTTGCGCGATGTTTTCACCGTTGAGAAATATCTCGCCCCCTGTGGGGCGCGCCAAACCCACAATCATGTTGAACGTCGTCGTTTTCCCCGCGCCGTTTTTCCCAAGCAACCCAACCACCTCGCCCGCGTTAACCTGCAAGCTCACACCGTTGACAACGTTGCGCGCCACCCCCTTGACCCGGTAGGTTTTGACCAAATCAACGGCGCTGACTATCGGCTCGGACATGCTTATTGTTGATAAAAACGAACTTTGCTTCGTCCCTCGACTTCCATCCGGTCGCTCCCGGGATACAAGTAGATCACCTTGCCCGTGACTTTGTTCCCCCCCTGCTGCACTTGCGGATTGCCGGTGAGCCTCAGTTTTTTCCCGGCAACTTCGTAGTCGGCCTCGTGGCCCGTGGCCGTTTGTTTCTCCCCCTGCTTGATGACCACGTTGCCTCGCGCAGACATGCGCTCAATTTTGTTGCCCTTGTCGAAAAACAGCGTCATCTCATCGGCCGTCAACTCAAACTCCGCGTCCACCACGTGCACGCCGCCAAGGAACACGCCCGTTTGTTTCTCCAAGTCCAGCCGGAACGAGTCGCTCTCCACCGTGGTTTCTTTGCCGGCAGGCGTTTGCGCATCCGCCACGCTGACTGTCAGCGCGACGCCGAGGATGACGCAACAAAGTTTTTTGAGACCCTCTGTTTTCATAAATTTACCTGTTCACGGGCTTGGCTATCACCACCCTCACGCGCTTGGTGAACACTCCCCTGGAGTTTTTTATGTCCCAGTCCATCTTCTCAGACCTCAGCGTAAACTCCGCTTGCACCACGGTGACCCCGCTGCTGGAGGTCAGCCGCTTTTCCTCGCTCCAAAAATCGCTCTCCGGAGAACTCAGTTCCGTGCCGCCGGCTATGTCGATTTTCAAGTCGCGCACACGAATCCGATTCTGGCTCATCACCACCGCCTCCCCGCCAAAAATGGTCGATTGCAATTTGCCCTCCGAGTCCCGTTGCGGCAGCTCAAATTGCTTGATGATCGAGCCTATCGCGAATTGCGCCTCCTGCCCTGGCAAGGATACCGCCAGGCTCAGCGCCACCAATATTGTTTTATAATGCCTCATGTATTCTCTTTATTTGTCGCAAAATTTTGCCCACTTGCGCAAGCCTAATCATGTTCGACCCGTCCGACGGGGATTGAACACATAACGCCAGCCCAACTCCGCGCAAGTATCACGCCCCCCCCCGCTCAATTTTCAGCGCCGTCTTCTCCCCCTCCAAAACACAAGGGGCCGCGATTAGCGTAAATTGCCTCATGCAAAAAAAGACTACCTTCAGTTCAATTCAAAACAAGCAGGGATTTTAAACCTTAAATTATTGACGCCCGTCCGTTTTTTCCTATTTTCTATTGGACATGTGGCAAAAAATTGACGACACACGCATCCAAGCCTTGCGCCCCTTGATTCCACCGGCGATTTTGCTGGAGGATTTTCCGGTCAGCGACGAGTTGTCCGCCTTCATCGCCAACTCACGCCGCGAATTGAGCGCGATTTTTACCGCTGAGGATGACCGCCTGGCCGTCGTCCTCGGCCCGTGTTCCATCCACGACCCCGTCGCCGCGATTGATTACGCCCGTCGTCTCAAGCCCTACGCCGACCAACTCGCTGACACTCTGCTCATCGTCATGCGCGTCTATTTTGAAAAACCGCGCACCGTCGTCGGCTGGAAGGGATTGATTAACGACCCCTATCTGGACAACAGCTTTCAAATCAACAAGGGTTTGAAAATCGCGCGCAATTTGTTGCTGGACATCTCCAAAATCGGCCTGCCCATCGCCACCGAATTTCTCGACGCCATCATGCCCCAATTCACCGCCGATCTAATCTCATGGGCCGCCATCGGCGCGCGCACCACGGAAAGCCAGGTGCACCGCGAACTGGCCTCCGGCCTCTCAATGCCCGTTGGATTCAAAAACGGCACCGGCGGCAGCGTCCAGCTGGCCGTTGACGCCATTCTCAGCGCCCGCCACCCCCACTGGTTCCCCTCGGTCACAAAACAGGGCGTTGCCGCCATTTTTGAAACCACCGGAAATCCAGACACCCATATCATCTTGCGCGGCGGCAAAACGGGGCCAAATTACGAGGCAGGGCAGGTCGCTGACGCCGTTGCCTTGCTGGAAAAAGCCGGCCTCAAAAATCCGCGCCTGATGGTCGATTGCAGCCACGCCAATAGCAACAAGGATTTTCGCCGCCAGCCCGCCGTCGCCGCCGACCTCGCCGCGCAAATCCGCGCCGCTGACCCTCACCTTGCCGGCGTGATGATTGAAAGCAATCTTGTCGAGGGACGCCAGGATGACGTGAAAAACCAAATGCTCTACGGACAAAGCCTCACTGACGCTTGCATTAGCTTTGAACAAACCATCCCGATCCTCCATCAACTCTCCGAGGCTGTGCGGCAGCGGCGCCGCGCCTAATCTTTGCGCTTTTAATTTTACATCCCATCAGGTTAAATGACCTCCATGCGTGTTTTGGTCACAGGAATGATTGCGGGGATGAACGACGCTGAATATCTTGGCAAGGTCGTGCAACTCGGTGTCAAAAACCAGCGGCCCGTCAAAGTTTTCAATGCCGTTGACGAGTTTACCAAACACGGCAAAAAACCGCTGGAGCGTCTGCTCGGCACGACCGATTATGTCTTTGAACTCACCCGCGAGCGCGAGTACGAGCGCATCGGTTATGAAATTCAGCAAAACGCCTGCGAAGATGTCATCATCCGCGCGCCCGCCACGGTGGAGTGGAACCGTATCAACCGCAAGTTCAAGGACCAGCGTTACATCCGCGATTTCATCAAACCGGACTTGATTGTCACACTGATTGACGCCGAGTGGCTTATTCAACAAAAAATCGAGGGACAAACCGGCTCCGATCCCTTTCTAAAAGCCCTCAAAGACCGCAACCACACACTGTACGAAATTTTATCGTGGATGCACGAGGAGGTCAGCCTATCGGAGGACTGGGCAAAATACATGAATATTCCGCATTATGTCATCGCCGTTGGCGAGCCGCCGGAGTGCTTGTACAAACTCCTCACCACGCCCGATCCCTGGGTGGTCTACGCCAGTTATTCCATGACTTACGGCACCCCGCAAATGCGCGAGGAAATCAACCTCATCATCAGTCGCCTGCGCCAGTACGCCGTTGTCATCGACCCACAAACAGTTGAAATCGGCGCAACCTACGCCAAGGAAAGTCCC
>JAITHY010000113.1 GCA_031279715.1 Verrucomicrobiales bacterium
CGCAGCAGCTCAACGTCAGCGAGCACGTCCTTGCCGTCGGCGCCGCGGATGCTCGACACCGTGCCGCGCTCCATGCCGCGGATGCCGCCGGCGATGTACAGCGCCACGGCGAGCGCGCCGGCCTGGTACTCCTCGCGCGGGATGTGCGGGAGGATGCCGCCCGCGTCAATGTGCGCGCCCAGACCGCCGGGCGGTGTCACCATCGGGATGCCGCGCCTGACGGCTTCGTTGACGAAATACTCGATGAACGACGGGCTTTGTGAAATCACGGTTTCGTCGGTGGTCTCGTACAGGCCGACGGCGATGGACTCAATCTCGCGCACGCTCATGCCGCCGTAGGTGATGAAGCCCTCGTAGAGCACGACGAGGTTTTTCAGCTTGTCGTGGATCGTCCGGTCATTCGTGCAAAGACCGCCGCCGCGCGAGGAGCTGAGCTTGCGCGCCGAGAAATACACGAGGTGCGCGAGGTCGCACATTTGTTTGAGAATGTCGGCGACGGTTGATTCTTTGAACTCGGTCTCGCGTTTTTTGATGAAATAACAATTTTCGCCGATGAGTGAGGCGTCGAGGATGAGCATGATGCCGTGACGGTCAGCGACGCGGCGCACTTCGCGCAGGTTGGCGATGGAGAACGGCTGGCCGCCGATGAGGTTCGTCGAGGCTTCCATGCGGATGAACGGAATTTTTTTTGCGCCGTGCCTGGCGATGAGCGTCTCCAGCGCGTCGATGTCCATGTTGCCTTTGAACGGGTTGACGCTGCTGACGGTCAGCGCGCCCGGGCAGAGAATTTCAACCACCTGCCCGCCGTTTTCCATGATGTGCGCGAGCGTGGTGGTGAAGTGATAATTCATCGGCAGCACATCGCCGGCCTTGACGAAGGCGCGCGAGATGATGTTTTCGCAGGCGCGCCCTTGGTGCGCGGGCAGCAGGTATTTTTTGCCGAGCACATCCTCGACGGCGCGTTGCATCCGCGCGAAACTTTGCGAGCCGGCGTAGGCGTCGTCAGCGCGGTGCATGGCGGCGGTTTGGTTGTCGCTCATGGCATTGACGCCGCTGTCAGTGAGCATGTCGAGAAAGATGTCCTGGGTGCTGAGTTGATAATCGTTGAAGTCGGCCTCTTGAATGGCGGCGAGGCGGCGCTCGACGGGGACGAGGTGAAGCTTTTGGACAACCCTGACCTTGTGGAGTTCAAGGGGGATTTGTTCGCCGGAGAAAAATTTCACGGCACTGCTGGCGCTGGCTTCTGCTTTCATGATAAAGGGGTTATTTTCCCGATACCGCTGACGATGTCAAGCTCAGTGGCGGTTAAATTCTCCACATTTTTGCTCCCCGGCGTTTTTGCGTTAAACCCGGCAGCCAATGCCCGGAGTCGAAACCACCCGCCGCGGCATCACGCCGCGCTTGGCGGGTCAAATCGTGCCGGGCTTCGGCTGACTGTCAGCGCCTCATTCCCGCGCGGGCCGGATGGCATGACCGTCAGCGGCCAAAATACCGCAACTATTTTATTTTCTTTCCGCTTGAAAGCCCTAGCCTGTCTGCATTCCAAGCGCATGAAAAAAAACACCAAATCGAAAAAAGCCTACGCCGCCGCCGGCGTGGACATTGACCTCGGCAATCAAGTGAAATCGGGCATCGGCGCGCGCATCGCCTCGACTCATCGCAAGGAGGTGTTGAGCAAAATCGGTGGATTTGGCGGCCTGTTCCGCGCGCAGTTCAAGGGATACAAAGACCCCGTGCTCGTCAGCAGCGTGGACGGCGTCGGCACAAAATTAAAAATCGCGTCGCTGTTGCGACGGCACGACACCATCGGGCAGGATTTGGTCAATCATTGCGTGAACGACATCGCCGTGGTCGGCGCGGATCCGCTGTTCTTCCTCGATTACGTCGGCACGGGGCGCCTCAACCCGGGCGTGTTCAACGAGATTCTCGGCGGGCTGGCGGTCGCGTGCAAAGAGGCGGGATGCGCGCTTATCGGAGGCGAGACGGCGCAAATGCCCGGAATTTACCAGGGCGAGGATTACGATCTCGTCGGTTGCATCGTCGGCGTGGTGGACAAAAAGAAAGCCATCGACGGCTCAAAAATCAAGGCGGGCGACGTGCTGGTGGGCTTCCCGTCGTCGGGATTGCACACCAACGGCTACAGCCTCGCGCGGGAGATTTTGTTCAACAAACTCAACTTGCCGCTGCAAACGCCGCTGCCGGGCACGAAACAAACGCTGGGGCACGCGCTGCTGATGCCGCACGTGAATTATCAGCCATTGTTGAAAAAACTCGCCAGGCGCGTGACGTTCAAGGGCCTGTCACACATCACCGGCGGCGGATTTGTCGACAACATCCCGCGGATCTTGCCCGCTGACGCTGACGCGGTCATTCACATCGGCATGTGGCCCAATCTGCCGATTTTCGAATTAATCGAGCGGCGCGGCGGCGTGGAGCGCGAGGAACTCTACCAAGTGTTCAACATGGGCATCGGCATGGTCGCCATCGTTAGCGCCAAGGACGCGCCGAAAGTGCTGGAACAAAGCAAGTCGTACATCATCGGCCAAATCGTCAAAGGCAATCGCAAGGTAAAACTGAAATTTTGAAAACCATGATTAAAAACGCCCTACTCTCCGTGTCGGACAAGACTGGCCTGCTGGACTTCGCCAGGTTTCTTGTGAGCAAAAAAGTCCACCTCATCTCCACCGGCGGCACCGCGAAATTATTGCGCGACGCCGCGCTGCCGGTGCGGGAAATCTCCGACTACACCGGCTTCCCTGAAATGATGGACGGTCGCGTGAAAACACTGCATCCAAAAGTGCACGGCGGTTTGTTGCATTTGCGCGACAACGCCGAGCATGTCAAACAAGCCGCTGACCATGACATCCAGCCGATTGACTTGGTCGTGGTCAACTTGTATCCGTTCGAGCAAACCCTCGCCAAGCCCGGCGTCAGCCACGAGACGCTGATTGAGAACATCGACATCGGCGGCCCCTCCATGCTCCGCAGCGCGTCGAAAAATTACCGCAGCGTCACAGTCATCGTGGACCCCGCCGACTACGCGAAAGTGCAGGCGGAACTCGCCGCTGACGGTGAGACCGCCGCCGCCACGCGCGAGCAACTCGCCGCAAAAGTTTTCCGCCACACCGCTTATTATGACGGCTTGATTGCCAAATATCTGACCGCCAAGGCCACGCCGGAAAATCCAGTCTTGCAAGAAAGCGTCACCATCAGCGGACGCCTCGCGCAACCACTGCGCTACGGCGAGAATCCCGTCCAAAAGGCCGGCTTGTACGGCGATTTCCACCAATATTTCCGCCAGTTCCACGGCAAGGAATTATCCTACAACAATATCATCGACATCAGCGCCGCCGCCAATCTCATCCGCGAGTTCGACACGCTGACGCTGGCAATTTTAAAGCACACCAACCCGTGCGGCGTCGGCGGCGGCAAGGATTTGCGCGAGGCGTGGGAACGCGCGTTTGCCACTGACCGACAGGCGCCGTTCGGCGGCATCATCGTCATGAACCGCACCCTGGATCTGCCCGTCGCGCAAGCCGTCTCGGAAATTTTCAGCGAGGTCATCATCGCCCCGGATTTCGCCCCGGACGCGAAGGAATTATTGATGAAAAAGAAAAACTTGCGTCTCATCGAAAATCGCTGGCGGCAGGTCGGCGCGCGCTATGACTTCCACAACGTCCTCGGCGGCATCGTCGCGCAGGAAAGCGACGACGCTCCCGATGACCCCGCACAGTGGAAAGTCGTCACCAAACGCCAGCCCACCGTCAGCGAACTGGCGGCGCTGAAATTCGGCTGGAAAGTTGTCAAGCATGTCAAATCCAACGCCATTGTTTATGCCGCTGACGGTCAGACACTCGGCATAGGCGCCGGTCAGATGTCGCGCGTCGATTCGTCGAAAATCGCCGTATGGAAAGCGGGCGAGGCAAACCTGTCGCTCAAGGGCAGTGTCATCGCCAGCGACGCCTTTTTCCCCTTCGCCGACGGCATCCAAGCCGCCGCCGATGCCGGCGCCACCGCCGCGATTGAGCCAGGCGGCAGCGTTCGCGACGGGGAGGTCATCGCCGCCGCTGACGCCGCCAACATGGCCATGATCTTCACCGGTCGCCGGCACTTCCGGCATTAAAAAAATCGCCAGCAAAAAAGCGCTCCCACCGGGAGCGCTTTTTTGTTTTCCACTAACACTGACGGTCACGGATTAATAATCCATCCCGCCCATGTTGCCGCCGTCAGAAGGCATCACGGGAGTCTTTTCCTTTTCAAAACTGATAGCGATATCCCGCGTTGAGGCCCCAGGGTTTGGTGAACTTGTCGCCGAAGCTCGCCTCGTAGTCGAGGCTGAGGTGATGGGCGGCGTTGAGTTTCCAAATGAGGCCGGCTCCGATTTCCG
>JAITHY010000126.1 GCA_031279715.1 Verrucomicrobiales bacterium
TGTTTTTTTCTCCTTTGTTGAGGTTGGTTAAAAGGCTCCTGCTGGAGTTTTATCAACGACTGATGAAAAGTTGGGGTGGCAGCGCAAATCCCTGCCGTTGTATTGATTAAGCTGAAAACGCTCCCGGAAAGAGTAAAAAGGGTCGTTGAAGTGGGCAGGGAAGAGGAAAACGTTCCGCCCCTTACGAGCGGACTAGGCGGAGGTGGCTCATAAGGCGAATTGGCGAATTGGCGAATTGGCGAATTGTATTCTGCACCATAGGCCGCTTAGGCTAAGCAAAAACCATGCCCCGTCAAGGTTTTTTTATATTTATTGCAAATTATTTCCCCCCAGAGGCGGGAGTCTTCCAGAGCTAATCGACATCCAAGAGCAGCATTCCCGAAGGGGTTGTTGCTCCGTTGGGGTTGGTGCTCCGCTGGTGGTCTTGTATGTCGATTAGTCTTAGCGTTGCCTGCGGCATTTTCAACCATTCACTTGACTGAGTTGGTCGGGGGGCGCCAAGTCTTTGAGTGCCACACCGCTGATGCCCAGGCGGGCGGAGGCGGCCAGCAACCGCGCCAGTTTCGCCGCTGCCGCTGATGGTGGGGTTCCCTCGGCGCGGATGTTGGAGACGCAATTGCGGTCGGCGTCGGTGTTGGCGGCGGCGGGACGGTGGGTGAAGTAGGCGCCGAGGCTGTCGGGGGAGCCGAGGCCGGGGCGCTCGCCGAGGAGCATCAGCGTGTGGCGGGCGCCGAGGATGACGCCGATTTCGTCCTGCAATTTCACGCGGGCGAATGGCACGAGCAAAATCGGATAAATCGTCCAGCCGCTGACGGTGAGTTGTTCAACCAATACGCTGACGACGCTGGCGGCGTGGCGCATGGCGGCGGCGGCGGAATGACCGTCGCTGATGATGACGGCCAGGTCGCGCGCGCCCCACGCCGCTTGTTGGCGTTGCAGGAAAGCGCGGCTGTCAACGGCGAGCCGGCGTCCGAGGTCCGGGCGGCGGAGGAAGGCGGAGCGGTCATCCACGGCGGTGGCGAGGCGCGCGGTGTCCAGCCCGTCGGCGGCGAGTTGTTGGGCGAGCGCGTCAATGTCGAAACGCGCGTGGACGGCGTCGCGCGCCCGCGCATGGGCCAGGCGAAAATCGAGCACGCTGACGGTGCGCTGGCTGCCTCCGGCGCGGCCCAGGGCGATGCGGGCGGGCGTCAGGTTTTGCAACCTGGCCCACGGGTCACGGTCAGCGTTGGTCATGGCGTTCATGTTGGCAAATGGGTTTGCAACAGCTGGTGCGCCGGCGTTGCCGGCAGCAAGCGGTCACCGTCGGCGATTCCCATTTTCGCCAGCCATTGCTCGAATTCCGGCGCGGGTCTCAGCCGCAGCGCCTGCCGCGCGTATTGCGCGTCGTGGAAGCTTGTGGATTGGTAGCCGAGCGCGATGTCATCCGCGCCGGGGATGCCCATGATGTAAGTGCAGCCGGCGACGCCGAGCAGTGTCAGCAACGTGTCCATGTCGTCCTGGTCGGCCTCGGCGTGGTTGGTGTAACAAATGTCGCAGCCCATCGGCAGGCCGAGCAGCTTGCCGCAGAAGTGGTCTTCCAAGCCGGCGCGGATGATTTGCTTGCCGTCGTACAAATATTCGGGGCCGATGAAGCCGACGACGGTGTTGACCAACAGCGGGTGGAATTTTCGCGCGACGGCGTAGGCGCGGGCCTCGCACGTTTGCATGTCCACGCCGTGGTGAGCGTCAGCGGATAAGGCGCTGCCCTGGCCGGTTTCGAAATACATCACGTGGTCGCCGACGGTGCCGCGCCGCAGTGACAGCGCCGCCTCGCGCGCCTGGTCGAGCAGCGGCAGCGTGACGCCGAAGCCGCGGTTCGCCGCCTCGGTGCCGGCGATGGATTGGAACACGAGGTCAACGGGCGCGGTGTTTTGTTCCATGACTTTCAGCGCGGTGGTGACGTGGGCGAGGACGCACGACTGCGTGGGAATGTCGTAGCGGCGGATGAGTTCGTCAATGAGCCGCAGCAGGGTTTCCATCGCGGGCACGCTGTCGGTGGCGGGGTTGATGCCGATGACGGCGTCGCCGCAGCCGTAGAGCAGGCCGTCGAGGATGGAGGCGGCGATGCCGCGCGCATCGTCAGCAGGATGGTTGGGTTGCAGGCGGACGCTGAGGCGGCCGGGCAGGCCGATGGTGTCGCGGAAGGCGGTGGTGACGCGGCATTTTTGCGCGACGAGGATGAGGTCTTGGTTGCCCATCAACTTCGCCGTCGCCGCGACCATTTCCGGTGTGAGACCCGCTGACAGTGATGACAGCGCGGCGGTGCCGGTTTCGTAACGCAACAGCCAGTCGCGGAAGCCGCTGACGGTGAGGTGCGCGACGGGAGCGAAGGCGGCGCGGTCATGCGTGTCGACGATGAGGCGCGTCACGTCGTCCTGCTCGTAGGGGATGAGCAAGTCTTCAAGGAACTGCGCGAGGGGCACCTCGGCGAGGCAAAGCTGCGCGGCGACGCGCTCCTCCGCGTTGTCAGCGGCGAGACCGGCCAGCACATCGCCGGAGCGGAGCGGGGAGGCTTTCGCCATCAGTTCGCGCAACGAGCCGAAGTGATGACGCCGCGCGCCCACCGTCAGCGACCAGTTGTTTTGGAAGTTCGCCACTCCAGAAAACAAGCAGGTTGCGTGCCCATTTTCCGGAAAATAATCTCGCGCGGCGGCGCGTTTTTTTTCATTTATCCCCGCCGTGATTTTTTATGATTTTGGTTGCAAGAGCGAAGGCAGCCACAGCGCGATTTGCGGGAACATCATGATGAGCGCCAGCGAGAGGAACATGATGAGCACGAACGGAATGATGCTGAGGTAGATGTCACGAATGGTGAATGATGGCGGCGACATGGCGCGCATCAGGAACAAATTGTAACCGAACGGCGGCGTCAGGTAGGCGATTTGGCAGGTGATGGTGTAGAGGACGCCGAACCAAACCGGGCTGAAGCCGAGCTTCACAATCAGCGGAATGTAGAGCGGCGCGACGATGACCAGCATGGCCGTGTCGTCGAGGAAAATGCCGAGCACGAGAAACGACACTTGCATCAAAATCAGCACCGTCCACGGCGAGAGGCCCCATTGGTTGAGGAAGATTTGCTCAATCGCCTTCACCGCGCCGAGGCCGTCAAACACAGCGGCGAACGCCAGCGCCGCCATCATGATCCACATGAACATGGCGCTGGCGTTGAGTGATTGCCTGAGCGTTTCGTGAAAGACCCTGGGCGTCAGCCGTCCGCGGAAGAACGCCACCAGCAGCGCCGTGCCCGCGCCGATGGCGGAACTTTCCACCAGGCTTGCATAGCCGAGAAAAAACGAGCCGATGACCAGCGCCATCAGCAGCAGCGGAATGATGCCCGCGCCGAGCACCTTGAATTTTTCGCGTCGCGTGAACTGCCGTTCCTCCGGCGGCAGCGCCGGTCCCAGATCCGGTTGCAGCCGGCAGCGCGCCACGATGTAAATCAAAAACAAGCCCGCCAGCAGCAAAGCCGGCCCCACGCCGGCCAGCCACAGCGGGCCGATGGGTTGCCGCGCAATCATGCCGTACAACACCAGCACCACGCTCGGCGGCATGAGGATGCCCAGTGAACTGCCGGCCTGAATCACCCCGCTGACCATGCGCTTGTCGTAGTTGCGTTTCACCAACTCCGGCAGCGCCACGCTGCAACCAATCGCCATGCCCGCGACGCTCAGCCCGTTCATGCAGGAAATCAGCACCATCAGGAACAGCGTCCCCACCGCCAGCCCGCCGCGCAAGCCGCCCATCCACACATGCAGCATGTGATACAGGTCATTGGCGATGCCGGATTCCGACAGCATGTAGCCCATGAAGATGAACATCGGCAGCGTCAGCATCGGATACCAGTTGAACAGTTTGATGGCGCCGCCGAAGCCCAGTTCCGAGCCGCCCCCGCCCCACAACGCGATGGCGCAGACCACGCCGACAAAACCCATCACGCCGAACACCCGCTGGCCGGTCAGCATCAGCAGCATTAGCGAGGAAAACATCAGGATAATAATCAACTCATAACTCATGGCGGTATCATCAATCCAAGCAGGATGCATGCCAAGGGGGGGCGGGCGGGTGATGAGGATTTTTGCGCGGGCCGCGAGGTGAGGCTCGCGGTTAAGTGAGGTCGCGGGATGATGAAATGGAAACATCAGCCGCTGACAGTGTGGTTTGCGGTGACGATGAGGCGGGTTGTTCAGTGGCGACAATAATGCTTTGAAAAAAAACGTCCGATGGCGCGTCGTTCGCCGCGTCCGGGGGCGGCTCTGTCAAGCTGTGCCCGCTGACGGTGAAGACATCCTTGATGAGTTCCGCCACGGCTTGCAGCAGCATCAGCGCCATGCCGAGGGTCATGATGATTTTAATCGGCGCCATGTAGGGCGCCCAGACGGTGTGGTTGCGCTGGCCGTATTCAATGGCATACCACGAGCTTTGCACGCCGCCCTTGATCATGATGACGAGATAAAAGATTACGAAAAAGACGGTGAAACAATCCATCAGCGCGCGGCGTTTCGGGGTCCAGCGCTCGTAGAGAAAATCCATCCGCACGTGCGCGCCTTCCTGCAATGAGTAGCCGGCGCCGAGCAGGTAGTATGCTGCCATGGTGAATTGCGCCATTTCCATCACCCAGATGCCGGGTCGGTTGAAGAGGTTGTTGCTGACTATTGAGTAAGCGAGGACGCCCAGCAGCAGCGCCAGGAGATACATGGCGAATATGCCGACGGCGCGATTGACGGCGCTGATGGCGCGGACATAGTTGCGCAAAAATTTTAGCATGCGGTTTTTCTCCGCTGACGGTGACGGACGCACCCGTCACCGTCAGCGTTGCCCATGGTTAATAGCGGTAAGGCTTTCCGGCCTTTGACATCAGTTCGTTGTATTTGCGGAAGATGTCCACGACTTGCGCGGCGCGCGGACTTTTTTTGGCAATGGTGTTCCAAAACTCCACAGCCGCCGCCTCGACTGTCGCCCATTCGTTATCGGGGATGGAGGTGAGCTTGAGCTTGGGGCCGTTGACGCGCAACTCGGCCTCGCCGCCCCAGTACCAGTATTGGCGGTAGTAGTGCGAGCTGTCCATCGCCAGCTTGAAGAGTGTCTGCAAGTGCGCGGGCACTTTTTCCCACGCTTTGGTGTTGGCGAAGAAGTGGCCGATCCACGCGCCGCTGATGTTGTTGGTCAGGAAATATTTCGTCCCGTCCGCCCAGCCGACGGTGTAATCCTCGGTGATGCCCGACCAGGCGACGCCGTCCAGCTCGCCGGTCTTTAGCGCCATCTGCACATCCTCGTAAGGCAGCGTCACCGGCACCACGCCGAATTTGGCGAGGAACTCTCCCGCCGTCGGGAAGGTGTAAACTTTTTTGCCCTTGAGGTCGGCCAGGCTGTTGATGGGCGTGCGCGTCGCAAAGTGGCACGGATCCCAGGCGCCCGCGCTGAGCCACGTCACGCCGCCGACCGCGTCGTAGGATTCCCGCCAGATTTTATCGAGGCCGAACTGGTGGAACAGGGTCGGGATGTCGAGGCTGTAGCGCGTGGCGAAGGGGAAGTAGCCGCCGAAGACCCTGACGTCGGCAGGCGACGCCATTGAATCGTCGTCACTCTGCACGGCGTCAATGGTGCCCTTCTGCATCGCGAGGAACAACTCGCTGGTGGGTACGAGTTGGTCCGCGTAATAGAGTTCGATGACCATCTCGCCGTTGGCGGCCTGGTTGAAGGCGTCCACGGCGGGCTTGACCACATGCTCGCCCAATGCAACGCCGGCGTAGGTTTGCAGGCGCCATTTGAGCGGCGTGTTTTTTGATGTGACGACGCTGACGCTGGCCGCGTCCTTGCTCCCGCAGCCGATGAGGGAGAGGATGCTCGGCGCCGCGGCCGCCGCGCCCGCGACGAGGCCGGCCTTTTTCAAAAAGGCGCGCCGGTTGGATTGGGTTTGGTTGTTGATCGCTGATGATGATTTGTTCATTTGTTGCTTTCCATTGGTTAAGGTTAACGCAATGAGGGCAAGCAGAATGCATGCCAGGCGGCGGATTTGCTCAACATCAGCGGCGGTGATTGGCATGGCTCCTGCTTGTGACAAGAGCATGCACTCCGCCATTGAAATCGCGATTGTTGGCCTGGCGCGCGGGCAGGCCATCATCAATGAACTTGAAGTCAATCCCAGGCACGGCTGCAAGGTCGCCGCCGTGTGTGACGCTGACGATGGCCTGTCCATCGCCCTGGGCAACCGCCTCAATGCGCGCACATACTCGACGCTTGGGCAGGTGCTGGCCGACCCCGCGCCGGTGGTGGGTTTGTTCACGGGCGCGGCGGGACGTGCGGCGTTGCTGCGGCAAATCATCCGCGCGGGCAAGGATGTGATGACGACGCAGCCGTGTGAGATTGACGCGGC
>JAITHY010000176.1 GCA_031279715.1 Verrucomicrobiales bacterium
CGCAAGGCCAGAGGCTACCGTTCCACCCGTTACTTCATTGCCATGCTTTACTTCACCGCCGCCAAACTCGACATTCCTTCTTTGTTAAATTATCCCCTTGCCAAACCCGCCGTTCCACTGTAAGTAATGAGGAACCATGAAAAAACTGTTCTTATTAGTGGCGGGATTGATGATCGGTGGGTTGGCACAGGCCGGTGATATGATGGTTAATGTCGGGCAATTGCCGCAACCGGTGAAGGCTTTTGTGTCCGAACATTTCCCGAAACAGAAAATCTCCTATGCCCTGCTGGATAAGGATCTGTTCTCGACCAAATACGAGTTGACGCTGGACAATGCGACGGAGATTGAAATTACGCCGAAGGGCGAATGGCTGGAAATCGACGGCCGAAAAAATCCGGTGCCGGATACAATCGTTCCCGCCGGAATCATCCAATATGTGAAAGTCAATGCCGGCGGCGTTTATATCAGGGAAATCAAGCGCAAGGGCTATGGTTATGAGGTCGAGTTGTCCGGCGGACTGGAATTGAAATTCAATAAGAAGGCGGAGTTTTTAAGGTTGGACGACTGAGTATCCGCCATTGGCGAAGCGGCTGGCAGCCGGGCATGAAATTGTGACACGTCAAAGCATTGGGGCAGTCTTACACAGCGAGCCAAAGAATCTGTTCACCAACCCCATGTTTCCCTTATTTCAAAGGAAAGATGGTCGCCCGCTATTTGTGCGTCCCGAATTTTCAGACGGTCAATATCCAGGATTGCCATGTTTTTTGACGACTTGCGCCCGCAAGGTTTTTGGGGCAGGGCGGTGGTCAGGGTGCGCGCGCGGTGAAGGTACAATTGGTTGGAACCACTTTTATATTAGTCGGTTTACTTTCAAGTATTGGTGAAATTTCCATTAAAAACTTATCCCTCAACTTTTTTGACAGATGCCAGCATTGCCATCAATTATGCCTGTCAGGTATAATAGAATGACCAAATAGGTATTAGAACAGAGTCGGATAATTTGCCATAATTTTCGTAGCTTGGATTACCCCTGATTATTGTTGGCGTGTGGCGCAATAATGTCCTTGTTGACCTGATTTTTCCCTGACAAGGGAAAGGGGGCGGTTAATTGGGTTAAAACAACTAATGGAAAAATATAGCCGAAGATTATTTTATAGGTTGCAATGAATATATTAACGGGACAGGTTGAGCAAGTGATTCATGGGTGCAGGGGTACTATTTCATCCCCGTCATCCCGTCATAGACGGGACAAGAGCGGGCATTTTGACATTTTCGAAAATTCAAGCCGAAAGTTTGGCAGTTTCTTTTTATCCCAAAGTTTGGCCCCTGCCGCCAGCGGCAGCGTCGCGGTCAGGGGAACCTTTTTTACCAAGCCCGTCATTTCCACCGGAGGACTAATCCGATGAAAACCAAGGCGGGCCAGCGGTGCAACAAGCGCTTTCCGGACGGACAACGCCGACAGGCACACCGTGAGGCATTTAATAAAAAAGAGGAGAACACATGAACAACAACCATACCTTCAATATAACGGCACAAGTGCTCCGCAGCTTGCGGATGGCCATGAACTTTCTGGCCACGGCAAAAATCCGCATTCTTTGCGGCGGCGCTTGGTTGTTCCCGGCTTACTTCGTGGCGCATCGTCTGGGTCATTGGAGCGGCGCGTGTGTTTTCGCCCTGGCTTTCAGTCTCTTCGCGGCGGGTGCCTTCGCCCAATCCACCTGGCAACTCGGCTCCGGCCAGTGGGGCGTGACTGGCAACTGGTCGCCGTCGGGAGTACCGAACGGGCAGGACGTCTCGGTAATCTTCGACAATAACATTAACAATGCCAATCGCACTGTGACGGTCAACGGGGCCTTTACCGTGGGTTCGCTGCTAATCAATGGCATCAACGGCGCGAACACCTACGCGGGCGACACCATCGTCAGCGCCGGCACCTTGGAATTGGGCAACGCGCTGGCGCTCGGCGGCGTGGCGGACTTGTCCGTGTGGGCAGGCGCGGCGGTGAACTTGAACTACAGTGGCACGGCAACGATTGACAGTCTTTTGCTCGACAACGTGACCATCAGCAACCTCACCATCGGGCAAAGTTACACGTCGGCGGAGTTAAACACCGCGCTGTCAGCAAGCATCTTCAGCGGCGGTGGCTTGCTGAGCATCAGCACCATCCCCGAACCCTCCACGTGGGTGCTGCTGCTCACCGGCGCGGCGTTGGTGGCAGTGTGCCGGCGGGTGATTGTTTAACCACCCCGGTTAATTCAAACAACTTGGTGTCTGTCAGCGGCTTCCCTTGCCGGCGGGAGTTGTGTTAAACTGCCTTGACGGTGGTGAAAAAAAATCACGGCGGGACGGTTGGCTTGGAACGGCGCGTGCTGGCGGCGGTGGGGGAATTGTGCCCGCCGCGGCTGGCGGTGGCGGTCAGCGGCGGGGTGGATTCGATGGCGCTGGCGGCGGCGTTGTGGCGGTTGGGGAAGAAGCCGCTGGTGCTGCACGTCAATCACGGCTGGCGGGGGCGGCAGAGCGACGGGGATGAAAAATGGGTGCGCGATTGGTGCGCTGACCATGGGCTGCCGTTCGCGTTTGCGAAGCTGGCGGCGGGGATTCCGCGCACGGAGGCGGCGGCGCGGGCGGCGCGGCGGGAGTTTTTTGCGGCGGAGTTGAGGCGGCGGAAAATCAAGGCGCTGATGCTGGCGCACCACGCGGATGATTTGGTGGAGACGTTTTTTTTGCAATTGTTGCGCGGGGCGGGGCCGGATGGCCTGGCGTCGCTGACGGTGAGGCGGCGCATGGGCGGGATTGAGATTTTGCGCCCGTTGCTGGCGTTCAGCAAAGGCGAGTTGAAGAAACTGGCGCGATATTGGCGCCTGGCGTGGCGTGAGGATGCGACCAACGTCAGCGACAATTATTTTCGCAATCGGGTGCGGCGGCGGCTGCTGCCGTATTTGAAAAAGCTCGGCGGGCGCGACCCGCTGACGGTGATTCGCCGCGCGGCGCAAATCATGGCGGATGAAAATGTTTTTTGGGAGGGGGAGTTGCCGCGAGTGTGGCCGGCGCGGCTGGCGGCGGGATTTTTTTCCGGCAAGGCGGTGGCGTGGCAGCGGCGGGCGTTGCGCGCATGGCTCTTGGCGCAGGGTGTGACCAACGCCGGCTTTGAGCAAATCGAGGCGGTCAGGGGGTTGCTGGAAAAGGCCGGGCCGTCACGGGTGAATTTGAGCCAGGACCGTCATTGTCAGCGGCGGGCTGGATTTTTGTCGCTTGCGTGACAGGGCGGCTTCATTGAGTCAGCGCAGGTTGATGATTTCCATTTGGGATTTTTCGTTGGCGCCGATGCCGAGTTGCGCGGCTTGCCGGAGGTGGGCGGCGTCTTTGCCGACGGGGTCGATGGCTTTCGTTTTGCGCCATGCTTCGATGCGTTCCAGCGCCAGCGTGTCGATGGCGACGGGGTCGCGGCTCAGGTACAGCAGGCCGGGTTGGGCGCAATAATTCGGGATGAAATAGGGGCCGCCGGCGTATTGGGCGAGGGTGCCGTCCATGATGTGCAGGACGGTTTTGGGTTTGATAATGTCACTGGCGTAAATTTCGGCGATGGCTTCGGCGGCGGTGGAGGAGGAGTTGAGGAAGCGGCGGGTGTTGTCCACGCTGGCGAGGGCCAGCGATGAGACGCAGCCGGCCAGGCCGATGCGTTCGTCGCTGCTCATGACGGGGAGGTTGATGATTTTGGTCGCGCGCTTGGTGAGGAGCGTGGTGTAGTAGGAGCGGTTGCTGACTTGCGGCGGCTCGGCGGGTTTGGTCGCGGTGGCGGAGATTTCCAGGGTGTCGGGCGCGAGGAAGTCGTCGGGTTTGGTTTTGCCGCGAAAATCGTGGTCGCCCCAGATGAGTTGTCCGGCGATTTCGCTGAAATAAAATTGGTCTGGAGTGAAGCCGGCGCCGGGGATGACGGCCTGGCAGCGGAAGGCGTTGGCGTTGTAACCGGCGGCCTGCAAGTCACTGGCGAATTTGTCCCAGACGGTGATGTTGCGTTTGGCGACGCCGGCGGCTTGCAGGCCGCTGATGACGGCGTCAAGCAGGGCGCGGTGGGTGCTCAACACCTGACCGCCGGTGGTGGTGATGTGGATGGCGACGACGTCGCGCGGGGTGACGAATTGCCGCCAGGCGTCGCTGACGGCGGCCTGGTTGGCGAGGGCGAGGAGGGCGCGGTTGAAGCTGTCCGCCAGCAGCGTGTCGTTGACGCGGAAGTTGTTGATGATGGCGGGGTTTTCAAGGACGACAACGCGGGATTTGACGGGCGCGGCGCTGACGGCGGGGCGCATGCCGGCGTTCTGCGCCGCGGCGCTGACGGTCAGGCACAGGATGACCAAAAGGTGTTTCATAGCGGGAGGTCACCAATAGCGTATGGATGGGCGACGGCTTGTAAATTCCAAAATTCGACCCGGACGGCGCCGGCAAATTTTCGCAATTTGAGATTTGGATTTTGCGTTTTCCCCCGCTAACGTTCACCTGCCCATGAATATTACTCACTTGCGTTTTGACCGTGAATCCGACTGGCTCGCCGCGCTGACGGTGAACTGGCGGCGGCTTGGCAGTGAGGCGTTGCACAGGCGCGGGGTGTTCAACGTCGCCCTCAGCGGCGGCGCGACGCCGGGGAATTTTTACCGTGTGCTGGGCCGGGCCGATTGGGCTTGGTCGGCCACACAGCTGTTCATCAGCGACGAGCGCTGGGTGCCGACTGCTCACCAGGACAGCAATCACCGCATGATTTACGAGGCCTTCTACCCGCTGACCCTCAACTTGGAGCGCTGGAAGACCGAGCTGCCCAAAGCCGGGGACGCCGCCGCTGATTATGAACGGCGTCTCATCCGCGCCCTGGGACAGCCGCCGCGTTTTGACCTCATTCTGCTTGATGTTGGCGCTGACGGTCACACCGCCGCGCTGTTCCCCGGCACGCGCGCGCTGACGGTGCGGGACAGATACGCCGTCGCCAACTGGGTGCCGCAACTTGGCGCGCAACGCCTCACGCTCACTTATGCCACCTTGAACCAAGCCGGGGAAATTTGGTTCCTCGCCAGGGGCGGGGAGAAGCAACCATGGCTCCAACGCATGGAGCAAGGCGCCAGCCCTGACTTTCCCGCCGCCGCCGTCACCACCGAGCGGGGCGAAATAAAAATTTTCAATTGCGTTGGTTGAAGTTTTCTCAAGCTTGCGCCGAAATGCGTGTCCATCCGCGCCCATCCGTGGTTAAATTGCCGCTGATGATGAGCGATTTTTCCAAGAAAAAACTGGCGGCGCTGCTGAATCCCAAACAGTTGTTCAAACATATTTTGGCGCTGGCGGTCAGGGTGGCGGAGGCGGAGAGTGGCGCGTTGTTTTTGCTGAATCCAAACACCGGCCATCTGGATGTGGAGGCCGCGGTCAGCGACGCCTCGCGCAAGCGGACTTTTCGCCTGGGCGAGGGCATCATCGGCTGGGTCGCCGGCAGCGGGCAGGCGTTTCGCACGGGCGATGCGCGGGGGGAGCGGCGGTACGTGGAGGTTGACCCGCGTGTGCGCTCAATGCTGACGGTGCCGTTGGATTTGAGCGGGCAGGTCATCGGCGTCGTGAGTGTCAGCAGCGCGCGGCTGGATGCGTTCGCCGCCGGTCATGAGCGCTCACTGTCAGCGTTGGCGCGCGACGCCTCGGAGTGGATTCGCCTCGCGTGGGAAATCAACCAACTGCGCGTCAAGGGTGACCAGCTTGAAACGCTCGCTGACATTGGGCAGGTCATCATCTCCGAGGACCGTCCTGAAAATTTGTTGCAAGACGTCGCGGAGCAGGCGCGGCGGTTGATGAACGCGCGGTTGTGCTCGCTGATGCTGTTGTCGGACAATGGCGAGGAGTTGATTTTAAAAGCGTGGGCGGGCGCGTCGCGGGCGTATGTCAAAAAACCCAACTTGCAGGTGAACGAGTCGCTGGTCGGCGTGGTGGTGAGGCGTCAGCGGCCGCTGGCGATTCTCGACGTGCAAGACCATCAGCGTTACCAGCATACCGAGCTGGCGCGGCGCGAGCAGTTGGTCTCGTTGCTGTCAGTGCCGCTTGTGTTCCAGGGAAAATCGCTCGGCGTGCTGTCGGTCTACACGGGGCGGATGCATCGTTTTTCCAACGCTGAGATTCGCCTGTTGACCGCGATGGCGGGGCTGTCCGCCGTTGCCATAGCGAAGTCGAAATTACTGGAGCGTGTTTTGCAAATGGAGGAGGATTTGCGCGCGTCGGAGCGACTGTCAGCGCTCGGCTGGCTGGCGGCGGAAATCGCGCATGAAATCCGCAATCCGCTGACGGTGGTGCAAATGCTGTTCCACTCCATGCTGGCGGAAATGCGTTTGGAGGGCGGATTGGCCAGGGACGCCGCGCTCATTGAGACGAAGATGAGGCAAATGAACCGCATTCTTGAGCAAGTGCTGACCTTCGCCCGTTCCTCCGAGCCGAGCCTGGAAATTATCGAGGCGGGTGATTTGATTGAGGATGTGGCGCTGCTCATCCGCCACACCGTCGCCGAGCGGCGGATTGAGTTGAGGAAACACGCCACCCCCGGCTTGAAAATGCGCGGTGACCGCGCCCAGTTGGAGCAGGCGATTTTAAACCTGGTGCTGAACGCCTGCCAGGCGATGTCCGGCGGCGGCGCGCTGACGTTGTCCGCCCGCTCATCGTCAGCGGGCAACAAGCCGGTGGTATCAATCGAAATCAAGGATACGGGCGAGGGCATGAGCAAGGAACGGCAGGAGGAATTATTCCAACCGTTTCTCAGTCACAAAAAAGGCGGCACTGGTCTGGGTTTGGCGTTGGTGCACAAGACGGTGCAAAGTCACCAAGGTGAAATCAAATGCCGGTCACGCCTGAAACACGGCACGGCATTTCGGATGATGTTTCCCGCGGCATGAGTCTCCAGCGTTTGGAAAATAATTTCACCTCCCGCCGACGGTCATCGTCAGCGGGGGATGCCGTGGCCCGCGGGAATTGAAACGCCGCTGACAGTCACGCCAGTTTTTTTTGCAAGTTGGCGTCGAGGGCGTCAAGGAATTCCTCGGTGTGGAGGTAATGCTCCCCGTGGGTGAGTTTGCTGCCGTGGATGCACAGGGCCAGGTCTTTGGTCATTTTTCCACTTTCGACAGTTTCAACGCAGACTTGTTCCAGCGCGGTGGCGAAACGCTTTAGCTCACTGTTGGCGTCCAGGTTGGCGCGGAATTCCAGGCCGCGCGTCCATGCGAAGATGGAGGCGATGGGATTGGTCGAGGTGGGGTTGCCCCGCTGATGCTCACGATAGTGGCGCGTCACCGTGCCGTGCGCGGCCTCGGCTTCCATCGTTTTGCCGTCGGGGGTTACGAGCGTTGAGGTCATCAAGCCGAGGCTGCCGAAGCCTTGCGCGACGGTGTCGCTTTGCACGTCGCCGTCGTAGTTTTTGCACGCCCAGACGAAGTTGCCGTTCCACTTCAGCGCGCTGGCGACCATGTCGTCGATGAGGCGGTGTTCGTAAGTCAGCCCGCTGACAGTGAACTTTTCTTTGAACTCGGTCTCGTAAATTTCGGCGAAGATATCTTTGAAGCGCCCGTCGTATTTTTTCAGGATGGTGTTTTTGGTGGACATATACAGCGGCCAGCCTTTGATTAACGCCTGGTTGAAACACGCGCGCGCGAACCCGCGGATGCTCTCATCGGTGTTGTACATCGCCAGCGCGACGCCGTCGCCCTTGAAGGTGAACACCTCGTGCTCGTCGACGTGACCGTCAGCGCCCTCAAAGCGGATGGTCAGCCTG
>JAITHY010000198.1 GCA_031279715.1 Verrucomicrobiales bacterium
TCAAAGACCAAGGTGTATTTGCCCTTGCTGTAAATCTCAATGGCCTTGGTGATTTCCTCAATGATGTTTTTTCTCAACCGCATTTGCTGGTCGGTCATGAATTTTTCCAGTTGCGCGGCGTTGGTTTTGATTTCCTGCTCTTTTTTCTGCAACTCGCCAACCAAGCCGTTGAGCTTGTCAATTTTGCCTTTTTTCGCCGCCTCGCTGCTGGTGGAGTCCGCGGTGATTTCATTTTGCAAGGCGGCGGCCTGGTCGCGCAGTTTGCCATATTCCGCCATCATGCCGTCAAACTGGGCTTTGTTGCTGGCGGAGCTGGCCTGGATTTGCTGCTCGGCCTCGGCGGTTTTGTAATAATTTTTGAAGACCACCTGCATGTCTATCGTGGCGATTTTAACATCCGCCGCAGTGAGCGACGAAGCCATGAGGGAACCAACAAACAGGGCGCTGACAATGATTTTTTTCATAATAAGATTTCCAGATTACTAGAATTGATAGCCGACGTCAAAGTTGAATTGGAAGTGCCCGACTTTGCCGCTGGTGCCGTCGGTGACTATCGGGCAGCCAAAGTCCAGCCTCAGCGGACCAATCGGCAGATTTAAGCGCAAGCCCAAGCCCGCGCCGACATTGATGGCATCGGTGTATTGGAAGGCTCCCGCGTTGTCAAAACCGGCGTCCACCCAGGCGGCGCCACGCACACGGTCAATAATCGGCCAGGTCACCTCGGCGGTGGCATAACCCATGGTGTCGCCGCCCAGCGAATTGCCGCCAGGATCGCGGGGGCCGATGGATTGGAAGCTGAACCCGCGCACGGAACGCGCGCCGCCAACGAAGAAACGCTCAAACAGCGGCACGAATGTCGATTTGTCAAAACTATCCGCCACTCCGGTGGTGCCTTTCAAGCCCACAATGATGTCGTAGGGAAGCGTGAAATATTTTTCGCCGGATATTTGCAGTTTCCAGATGTTGGTCTGGCCCCACAACGGACCGCCCGCGCCAGTGGCGGCGAATTCGAATTTTTCGCCCTTGCGGGTCAGGAACAAATCATCACGCGAATCGTAAATGATGCTGGCCGTGACCGCGCTTTCCGATCGCCAGCCGACTTCACGGTGAAGCTGGCTGTTAGCGTAAGCGGTCACGTCATAAATGTCATTTTCAGTGAGTTGATAACGCAAGCCGACGCGCCAGAATTGATTCAAGGCTTTGTCCAAACGGATGGTCGCTCCATAGCGTTGCGTCTTGTACGCGCTGTTGTAGTAATTGGCGTCGTTATAGAACAAATCAAAGCCAAAGGCCAGCTGGCGGTCAAGGAACCACGGCTCGGTCCAGCTCAGCAGGAAATCTTTGCGTTGCAAACCGTATTGCAAACGGGTGCGGAATTTCTGTCCGGCGCCGGTGAAGCGCGGCGGATTGGCGATGTCGAAATTGCCCTGGCTCAATTCCACAAATCCCAGCAGACTGTCCACCGTGCTGAATCCAATGCCGAACGTGATATTGCCCGTGCGCTGTTCCTCAACCGTGACGACCATGTCCTTGCGGCTGGGTATGGTTGTGTCTTCCGATGAAACGTCAACCTTGGAAAAGTAGCCCAGGTTTTGCAACCGCTTCCTGGCTGCCTCGGCTTTCACCGTGTCGTACACTTCACCGGGCGCCAGCGGCAACTCACGGCGAATCACTTTGTCCTTGGTTGTGTTGTTGCCCTGAATGACAATTTTTTCAACGTAGGCTTGGGAGTTTTCCGTTATCTTGAAAAGCAAATCCATGCGTCCGCTTTCAATGTTCGGCTGACGCTGGGGCACAATGACGGTGTCAATGTAACCGTTCTGGCCGTATAAATCCCGAATGGCATCCATGTCGTTTTTCAATCCTTCGGGGGAGAAAATGCTGTTTTCCAACATCTTCATGCGCGTCTGAATTTGCTCGCGGGTGTAAAGATCATTACCCTCGAAGGTGATGGCGCCAACATGGTATTGAATGCCCTCGAACACTGTAATTTTAACACCTCTTTTGTCCGATTCAGGATAAGTTTTTTGGACATCCCTGACATCCATGTCGATATAACCGTGGTTCTGATAAAATTCCTTCAGTTTTTTCAAGTCGGCAGCCCACTGCTCTTCCTTCAGCAAGCCTGACTTGTTAATCCATGACAACCAGTCTTTTTTCTTGGTTTTGAAATTTTTGCGCAACTCATCGTCGGTGAACGCCTTGTTACCCGTGAACGTGATGCTGTCCACCCACGCCCGCTCGCCCTCCCTGACAGTAAACTTCACGACCGCCCGTCCCGTTTGTTCATTGACGTCAACTTTGTATTCCACTTTCGCCTCGAAAAAACCTTTGCTGCGATAATACTCCAGCATCTTGCGCATATCGTCAGCGACTTTTTGCTCGCTCAACGGATCGCCAACTTTGCTCTTGATTTCCTTGCGGATTCGGGCTTCGGGAATGATGCCGCAACCGGCGATGTCCAGTTCGCGAATAACCGGCTTGGGCTGCACCACAACCACGATTTTCACACCGTCAGCGAGCGGTTCGTCGTAAATGCGCAGATTGACAAACAAACCGGTGGCGTAGAGATTGCGCACGTCTTCCTCCACCGCTGACAGTGAATACGCCTGCCCGATGGTGGTGCGCATGTTGGAAACAATCACGCTGCGGTCCACCGAGTGCGGTCCCGCGTAGTCGATTTCGATGTCCTTGACAATCGGCCCGCGCGTGGCGGCCACGTCGGTGGCGGTCGGCGCCGGAATCGTAATCTTGCCCTCACTGTCAGCGGACACTTCACTGTCAGCGACCGGCGGCGTCAACCGAGCGGCAGGAACAGCCGTGGCACTGGGCGAGGAAGCGGCCTCCTCCGCCTTGACGGGCAACTCATCTTCAGCGTGAATATTAGCGACGAACACCACTGCCACACAGCCAATCATCACCATCAAACTCAGCTTCATTTTCAAGTCGTTCATTGTACTCTTTTCCTGTTGTTCCTTCCATCCAAGGATATTTTGCCAATTTTTACGTGTAAACCATTAAAAACTGGCGCACGCATAACAAACCGTCAAGCCTATTTCTCGGTTTGACGGTTCGCTAATCATGGGGAAGTTGAATTAAGCTTCCGCGGTTTTTTCCACGGGGCGGGGCTTGCGCGGCCCTTTTTTTCTGGGTGGCTCTTCCTCAGTGGCAGCGTCTTTATTGGCGCTTTCCAACACCACCTTGAATTTGCCCTGCACGTTCTGCGGCAAGTGCACCTGCACCTCGTATTCGCCCAAGCTCTTGAGCGGTTTCTCCAACACAATCTTCTTGCGGTCAATAGTGTGACCGAGTGTTTCAAGACGGCTGGCGATGTCATTGGTGGTGATGGAGCCGAACACTTTGTCCTGCCGCGAGGTTTCCACTTGGAAGGTAATCGTCACTTTTTTCAGCGCGGTGGCGAGCGACTCGGCGGCGTTCAATTCGGCAGCCTCACGCTCAGCCCGGCGGCGCTTTAAATCCTCCACCTGTTTCTTGGTGGCGGCGGTGGCGATGACCGCCAAATCCTGCGGGAATAAATAATTGCGCGCGTAACCGGGTTTCACTTTTACGAGGTCAGCCTCAGCGCCCAAGCTCGGGACCAGTTTTTTCAGAATCACTTCTATTGCCATAATTTTGTCTCCAATCGTTTGCTAGTTGTTAAAATGGAATCTCATCGTCAGCGCCGCTGTCGTTCACCGGAGGCTCGTCATAATTTTCTCGCGCCGGGCGCTCGTAATCACGCGAACCGCCGCTGTTGCTCTCACGCCGCTCGCCGCGTTCCGGTGATGACGCGGAGCGGGAATAACCGCCGCCGCGCCCGCCAATGAACTGCGTACGCTCGGCATGGATGCGCAACCGGCTGCGTTTCTCGCCCTGCTGCGTTTCCCATTGGTCGAGTTGCAGCCGACCCTCAATGAAAATCGGCGAGCCTTTGGTCAGGTAATCCTTGCACGTCTCCGCCTGCCGCCCCCACACCACCACGTCCACGTAACACACCTCATCCTTGGTGGATCCGTCAGGCGCGGTGTAGCTCCGGTTGATGGCCATGGACAGGTCACCGACAGCGGTGCCTTTCGGCGTGTGGCGGATTTCGGGGTCACGGGTTAAATTTCCCATTAAAAAAACTTTGTTGAGCGATGCCATGGTTAATGTCCGTTGAGGTTTGCTTCAGATTAAACGGAGGCCGGTTGCGCCTCCGGCCCTTTCACCGTCGCCGGCTTGGAACGCAAATAGCTTTGGCGGAAAATTTTTTCGTCAAACTTGAATTTCTCCTGCAATTCCTTGAGCTTGCCGGACTCAAGTTCAAAAGTCACGCCAAGATAATAACCGGAGTCGTGCTTTTTCACCGCCACGCGTTCAAACCGGCGGCGCTCCAGCCGTTGCGCGCCCTTGAACACGCCGTCGAGACTCTCAATCGCCTGCTTGATGGTCGTTAACACGGCGTCCACGCCTTCTTCCTTGCCTTGGATGTCCAAAATGAACATCGCTTCGTAGTACTGTTTCATATATCGTTCTTTATTTTCGCCGCCGCCCGTTCCAAACCCAGACTTTGGCAATTTTGCAGAGCGTCCACCGCCCTGACAATCATCTCTTCCAAAATTTCCCGCTCACTCTTGGCAAACTCGCCCAGCACATGCCCGGCCAAGTCACCGTCAGCCGCTCCCACGCCACCGCGCAAGCGCGCATATTCTTCCGTCCCCAACGCCGCTGACACTGACTTCAATCCGTTGTGCCCGCCCGCCGAGCCTTTTGCCCGCAACCGCAGCCGACCCAATGGCAAATTCACATCGTCCACCACTATCAGCGCCTGTTCCGGACGCAATTTAAACCAGTTCAACGCCGCGCTGACACTGACTCCGGAGCGGTTCATATAATCCAGCGGCTTCAATAACCGCACACCGTCCGCAGTTCGTGCCAGCAAGGCATTCGCAAAACCAGCCGCCTTCCAACCCGCCCCGCTGACAGTCGCCCAACGCTCCACCACCATAAAACCAAAGTTATGCCGGGTCGAGTCATACTCAGCGCCCGGATTCCCCAGTCCAACGACAAGGGGAAACAGCATGGCTTATTTCTTCTCGGCTTTCGCCCCGCCCTTGGCGTCGGCGCCCTCTTCCTTGTCCTTCTTCGCCGTGATCACCTCAGGCTCGGCGGCGCCTTCGGCGGCCACCGGCTCAACCTCCACCTTCGGCGCGTGCACCGCGAACACCGTCAACTCCGCGTCATTCAAAATCACCACACCCTTCGGCAGCGGAATATCCTTCACGTGAATCGCCTGGCTCAGCGTCAGCGCCGAAACATCCACCGTAAAGTGCGACGGCAAGTCCGCCGGCAAACACTCCACACGCAAGTGCCGCAGCACATGGTCGAGCACCCCGCCTCCTTCCTTGACGCCAACGGCCTCGCCCGTTTCATGCACCGCGACTTCCGCGTGCATTTTCTTGTTCGGATCAACCTCGTGAAAATCCACATGCAGCAACTTGTCTTTCACCGGATGCACTTGAAACTCGCTGATGAGCGCCAGATGCTTCTTCGCGTCGATTTCCAAGTCAACCAGCGTGGACTCGCCGCCCGTGGCGTTAATCGCCGCGACAATTTCCACCGCCGACAAGTGCAGCGGTTTCGCCTCGCTCAACCCGTATAACACGCCTGGAATTTTTCCAGCGGCGCGACTTTTCTTCGCCAGAATTCTACCGGTGCCCGTGCGGGACTCAGCCTTGATTGCAATACGTTTAGCCATAAAATTTCCTTCATCCCGCAAAACGGGAGCCGCATATGAAAGCGAAAAAATCCGGCGCCGTCAACTAATTTTTACGAAAAAATGTGTACAAATTATTTTCAGCGGCAAAATTTTTCCTGACAACCGGCAGCCTTAACGCCGCTGACCGTGAGCAACCTTTCTCACTTCCCCGCGCCGAACGTCAGCGCCTCATCCGGTGCCGGCGCGTCCGGCCCCTCTTCGCCAACCTTGTAATCCGGCAACGCTGTCGGTGACAACTGAAACACCGGATACGCCAGCGCCTTCGGCTGGTCGCGGCGCGGCTGGTATTTCACCCCGCGCTCCTCGAACAACAACAACGCCGCAAACAACCCGCCCGGCGATTCCGCAATCAACACACCCATCGTGTACGCCCGCCCCTCAGCCAGTCACCCGCATACAACTGCGCCGCCGGATTGCGGTCCGCATACGGCTTCGCATCCGGCAATTCCCTCCGCGCCCGCTGACCGCCCAACACTGGCGACAACCCGGCGTCCAACACCACTTTGCCATCAATCCGCACCACCAAAAAATCATCCCCGACGCCAACAAACCGCAACTGCATCGCCCGCGGCGGTGTAATTCGCCCCTGATAAAGAATCAGCCACCGGCTCGGCGCGATTTTGCCCGCCACCCCAAACGCGTGTGGCGCCGCCCCCGCCGACATCATCGGAATAAACAAATGCGGCGTCCCCAGCAAGCGGTCGGCTTGATAATACTTCGCCAACGACGCGATGTCCCAGCGCTTGACAAAATTCACCACCGCCCGGTCAAACTCATCACGCGACGCCGCGGCGATTTTTGTCGGCTGACCGTCAGCGGTTTTCTTGAAATCGTACATCCGCCCCACCAACGTCCCCGCCATATATTTTCGCTCGCCAAACGGGTTGCCCGCCCTGGCGATGCCCCCGGTACGCGCCGGCTGCGGATCACCCGCCGCTGACGATGACTCTCCCCTCGGCGCCCGCCCCGGCACAAGTCCCAGCACCGGCGTCATGCTCAGCGTTGGCGCCAACATAGGTGATGGACCGGTGATTTGCTCCACCACCGGCGCGGACGGCTCCGCTGACAGGGGGTCATCCGCCAACTCCAGCGCCTCATGGTCCGGCAACTCCGGCGGCGGCGGCAACTCACCACCCGCTGACGATGACTCCCCCATTGGCACGATTTTGGGCGTGACCGCTTGAATGATAATCACGCCGCTGACGCCCAGAAAAAACCCCAAGTGCAACAACAGCGACACCCCCAGCGCCCCGATGGGCAAATATTTTCTCGTCTTGTTCATAACCGCGCCGCCAAACGACAATGGCCGCCAGCGTATCCCCGCCGGGAAAATTCGGCAACTGTCTTTTTCTCCAACTTAATATCCAAAACTCCTGCCCCGCCGCGCAAACGCTTTTTTATAAAAAGTGTGTACAAGCGGCTTTTTACCTGCTATACACACCCTTGACATGAAATCATTTGTCCTCATCGCCACGGCACTATTTTTTACCTGCGCCACAGGCGCGGGAGAAGACCGGGACCAAATCAAGGCCCTCCTTCCCGACGCCTTGCGCGGCCTCCCCCAGGCGCAATACGAGCTTGGCGTCATCTACTACCAGGCGGAAAATTATCTGCAAGCCACCGGATGGCTCTTGCGCGCCGCCCGCCAGGGACACGCGGACGCCCAAAGCCAGCTCGCCGTCTGCTACACCTTCGGCCACGGCGTCCCGCAAGACCGCGACAAAGCCATCGACTGGCTCACCAAGGCCGCCAACCAGGGCAATGCCAACGCCCGCTTCAACCTCGGCATCTGTTACGAGGACGGCATCAACGTCAAACAAAATCACCGCCAAGCCATCGCCTGGTTCACCAAAGTCAGTAATTACGTCGAGGCCCAATACCACCTCGGTCTTTGCCACGCCGCTCTTGGTGAAAATCAACTGGCCGCCGGTTGGTTCGCCAAGGCCGCCGCCCAAGGCCACGCCAGCGCCATGGAACATCTGCAACCTCCCGCCGCCAAACCCGCGCCGCCTCCAACCGTCATCTCCGCCCAATCCACCGCCCCAACGGAAAAGACGCCCGCAATCCAACCTCCCGCTGACGCTCTCCCGCCAACGGTCATCCCCGCACAACCGACTCCCCCGGCGGCGAAACAACCGGAACCAATAAAAGACCCCGGCGAAACCGCGCCGCCAATCACCGCTCCGATGACGAAGGAAGAACCGGAAAAAAATCCCGACGAACCCGCCAAGCCCATCCCCACCGCCAAACCCACGCCGCCCCAGCCTGTTCCCGACGACCTTGCCCTGCTCACCAAAGCCGCCAACAAGGGCGACATTCCCGCCCAAATTCGTCTTGCTTCCCGCTACGCCAACGGACTTGGTGTCAGAAAAAACTACGACAACGCCGAGCTTTGGCTCACCAAAGCCGCCAGCCAAGGCAGCGCTGACGCTCAATACGAACTGGGCATGCTCTATCGCCAGCATTACGCCTTCGTCAGCAAACGCGTCGCGCAACTCTTCACCGCCGCCGCCGGCCAAAACCACGCCGGCGCGCAATACATGCTCGGCTGGTGTTATGCCAACGATTACGGCGTGCCCGACCGCGATTGGAAAAAAGCCGCCGAATGGTACGCCAAGGCCGCCGGCCAAGGCAACGCTGACGCTCAATACGCCCTCGGCAAATGTTATCAGGAAGGACTCGGCGTCCCCCGCGACGCCAAGCAAGCCGCCGCCTGGCTCGCCAAAGCCGCCGCGCAAAACCATCCCAAAGCCGGCGCCGAACTAAAAAAATCCGCCAAACGTTAATTGCCGCCGCTGACCCTCATCCTCGAAAACAAGGCTTGCCCGCCTGCTCTTCATCAGCGTCCAATTCCAACGCGGTCACGCCCTCGGCGCCTTGATCCGCGGCGCGCAGACCGGATTACAAATACGCACAGAACGCCGCTCACCAGCAGCGCCCAGGTTGAGGGTTCGGGAATGGCGGTGACTAAACCCAGTGATTTGTCAAAAGTGAAAATCCCGTCCGCTGATTCCCAAATGTCGCCGTTGTCCCAGTTCCAGCCGCTGACGGTGAAGCCCGTGGCGTAGGTGACGCTGCCGCTGATGATTTGCCAGTCGCCGAGCGTGGCGGCGGCGGCGGTGTCAATGGTAATGCTACCCTGCAACTCCACTGTACCGCCGCTGTTGGTCAGCGTATTGTTGACGCCATCCGCGCCCAGGACAAAAGTCAAACCACCATCCACCGTC
>JAITHY010000224.1 GCA_031279715.1 Verrucomicrobiales bacterium
AAAAATCGAGGCGCCATTCTACTGCTTCCATGACCGCGATGTGGCGCCGGAGGGCCGCTCCCTCAAGGAATCAAACGCGAACCTGGACAAAATCGTCGCGCACCTGAAGAAATTGCAAAAATCCACCGGCGTCAAGCTGCTGTGGGGCACGGCCAACTTGTTCAGCAACCCGCGCTTCATGTGCGGCGCGGCGACGAACCCCGACGCGCACGTGTTCGCCTACGCCGCCGCCCAGGTTAAAAAGGCGATGGAGGTGACCAAGGAACTGGGCGGGGAGAACTACGTCTTCTGGGGAGGGCGCGAGGGCTATGAAACCCTGCTCAACACCAACTTGAAGAGGGAACAGGCGCACCTGGCGGCGTTTATGCACATGGCCGTGGACTACGCGAAACAAATCGGGTTCAAAGGGCAGTTCCTCATCGAGCCAAAACCCAAGGAACCGACCAAGCACCAGTATGACTTTGACGTGGCCAGCGGCATCGCGTTCCTCAAAACCTTCGGCCTGGACAAACACTTCAAGTTCAACATCGAGACCAACCACGCGACCCTGGCCGGACACACCTTCCAGCATGAAATCGACGTCGCGGCCTCGGTCGGAATGCTCGGCTCCATTGACGCGAACACCGGTGACACGCTCATCGGCTGGGACACAGACCAATTCAACACCGACGTCAAGGAACTGACGCTGGCGATGGTCTCCATCCTGCGCGCCGGGGGCCTGGGCAGCGGCGGCTTCAACTTCGACGCCAAATTGCGCCGGCCCTCGGTTGACATCGAGGATTTATTCCACGCGCACATCGGCGGCATGGACGCCTACGCGCTGGCCTTCAAGCTCGCGCGGAAAATTCTCAAGGAAGGCAAGTTTGAAAAATTCGTCGCCGACCGCTACGCGTCTTACGACAGCGGCTTTGGCAAGGCGATTGAGCAGGGCAAGAGCAGCTTCAAGGAATTGGAGAAAACCGTCCTCAAGCTCGGCGAACCCAAACTGCGGAGCGGGAAGCAGGAATACCTGGAAAACCTGTTGAACACCTATTTGCACAATTCCTGAGCAAGCGAAAAAACCGGGCGCTGATGGTGAGCCTCACTGTCAGCGCCCTTTTTTGCCCGGAGAAAATCGCAAATAAATTGGGATAACTATTGACGATACGAATGGCGCCGGTAAAACGTTAGGACAACTATGAATGCAACCCCATCCAATCAGTCAGGCGGTCTCAACCCGTACATCATTCTAATCACCCTCATTGCCACGCTCGGCGGTTTGTTATTCGGCTACGACACCGCCGTCATCAGCGGGGCGGAGGGGAGTTTGAGGGAGTATTTCGTCAACCCCCGCGACATGGCGGATGTCAACACGGCGAACTCCCTGCATGGATTCGTCGTCGCCAGCGCGTTGATAGGCTGCATCATCGGCGGTTTCCTCGGCGGTTGGGTAAGCTCGGCCCTTGGGCGCAAGCGCGGGCTGATAGTCGCGGCGGCGCTCTTCCTCATCTCCGGTCTTGGCTCGGCGGCGCCGGAGTTTTTGTTCGCGAAGGTGGGCAGCGGCGGCGCGGGTTACATCTGGCACTTTGTGTTTTACCGCATCGTGGGCGGCGTCGGAGTTGGACTGGCGTCGATGTTGTCGCCGATGTACATTGCGGAAATCGCCCCGGCGCGGATTCGCGGCAACTTGGTCGCGTGGAACCAGGTTGCAATCATCGGGGGGATGTTGGTGGTGTATTTCGTCAATTACTTCATCGCCAAAAGCGGCGGCGGCGACGAATGGCTGAACACGATTGGCTGGCGCTATATGTTCCTGTCGCTGGGCGTGCCCGCGGCGTTGTTTTTGTTCCTGTTGTTCTTCGTGCCTGAAACGCCTCGTTACCTGATGCTGAAGAACCGAAAAGACGAGGCGCTGAAGGTGCTCCGCCGCCTGGGTAGCGAGGACGAGGCCCGGCGTGAAGTCGCTGAAATTGGCGCGTCGCTCGGCAAGCATCACTCCGGCAAACTGTTGTCCTTTGGCGTATTGGTGGTGGCCATCGGCTTGTTATTGTCCATCTTTCAGCAATTCATCGGCATTAACGTGGTGCTGTATTACGCGCCGCAAATTTTCAAGAACATGGGCAGCGGCACCAACGCGGCACTGTTGCAGACCATCATCGTCGGCGCGGTCAACCTGGGATTCACCGTCGTGGCGGTGCTGACGGTGGACAAATACGGGCGCAAGCCGCTGCAAATCATCGGCGCGTTGATCATGTGCGCCAGCATGGCGGCGCTGGGCTTTTCTTTCCTGTTGCATGAGCAGGGGATGATGGCGTTGGTTTGCATGCTTGCGTACATCGCCGGGTTCGCCGTCTCGTGGGGGCCGGTGACATGGGTGTTGCTGAGCGAAATTTTCCCGAACCAAATCCGCGCAAAGGCGCTGGCGCTGGCGGTGGCGGTGCAATGGATTGCCAACTACTTGGTGAGCTGGTCGTTCCCGATTTTGAACGATAATCCGCTGTTGGTGGAAAAATTCAACCATGGCTTCGCGTACTGGATTTACGCGGTGATGGCGGCGCTCGCGGCGTGGTTTGTGTGGAAACTGGTTCCGGAGACCAAGGGGCGCACGCTGGAGGAGTTGGAACAATTATGGGTCAGGAAATAGGGCGTGAAATGTCACTTCAATTCAAACGCTTGGTGATGGTCAGCGGTGTCATGTTGCTCGCGCCGCTGATGATGACGCAAAATTTCGCCGCGAATACGGATGTTTCGTCCGCCGGGCCGGAGTGGATGAAAATGGACGTGGTGAAAAAGTCCCCACGGTCCGATATTTCCCATGAGTTGAACTGGTCTTACTCTTACGTGAACGGCAGCGACATCCATCGCGGCCCAACCTCCTACGGCAGTCTGGGTGAAAGTCACATGGATTTTTCCTATGTCGCGGGCATTCCGATCCACCGAAACTGGCAGTTGCGCGCGGGGCTGGCGTATGAGCGCTATGATTTCGGCTCGCTGAGCGGTTCGCTGCTGCCGAACACGCTGGGTGCGGCGGCGCTGGTGCTGGGGGTGGATGTTAATTTGTCGGAGAAATGGATTATGCGTGTGGAGACGCGCCCGGGCGTGTATGGCGATTTCAAAAATATCGCTGAGGGTCAGGTCAATGTGCCGGTCATCATTGGCGGAACATATTTGGTGAGCGCGGACTTGCAATTTTTTCTCGGCGCGCAAATCAATCCGCATTTCGGCACAGGCATTTATCATTGGGACGACAGCCCGGTCATGCCCGGCGCTGGTTTGCGCTGGCATTTCGCCGACCAGTGGACGCTGATGCTCATGCTGCCCGACCCCGAAGTGCGCTGCGACGTGCTGGACAATCTGCAACTGTATGTTGGCGCGAGGATACGCGGTGGCAGTTACCGCATGGGCGGGAATTTCGGCAAAGCCTCCGGACGCGGTGAGTTGAGCAACGCCAACTTATCCTATCGCGAGATCCGTGCCGCCGTGGGCGCGCGATATAACCTCATGCCGGGCGTCACGCTGGAAATCGAGGGCGGCTCCGCCGTGACCCGTCAGTTTTATTATAGCGGCGCGGACATGCAATTTCATACTGACCCGGCGGGCTACGGGCAAATTCAACTCAAGGCGCAATTTTAACTGGCGCTGACGGTGAAATGCCGCTAGCGTTGACATTTTGTTTTCAGGACAGGTGACAGAGTGGTCTATTGTGCACGCCTGGAAAGCGTGTGTACCGCAAGGTACCGGAGGTTCGAATCCTCTCCTGTCCGCCATAAATAGAAAATTTACAAACGCCGAACGGATGAAACCCTTCAGCGTTTGGGTTGGGGATTATTTCTTTTTCTTGTCGGGACGCTGTGTTAGCGCGGATGCGGCGACGCTTTTAGCCTCCTTGCTTGCCTTGGGGTCGCGCAAAACTTTTGAAGCCAGCGAGCCTATCCGCTTGGATGTTGTTTCGTTCTCAGCCATATTTATCACCTTCTTTCCCTTGAATTCAATGTTGTTTTACAGGGAATAAACAAGGCGCGCAATAAAAAATCATTAATTCCGGCATGGGAAAGAAAACTGGTGAAAAAATGCTGGAAACCTCTCCTGTCCGCCAATGATAACGGGTGCGAAAAAGGGATGTTTTTTGACGGGTAAGCTACGCCGTTTTTTCCGGGAGCAGGTTTTGCCGGAGAGGATGGACGCGGAATTTTTTGGGACTGATGCCGACGGTTTTCTTGAAGGCTTTGGAGAAGGCGAAGAGGTTGGAGTACCCCAATTCCTGGGCGATGGTCTCGATTTTTTCGTTGCTCAAATGCAACAGGCTCATGGCGTGGTTCATGCGGAGCTTGGTGATTTTTTCGTACGGGGTAAAGCCAAGCTGGTTGATGCACAGCGAGTAAAACCGAGAGCGCGACAGTTTTGATTTTTGGATTAGCTCGTTGATGTCCAGCCGGTAATGGTTTGGATTTTTCTCAAATTCATCCCAGATTTCTTGCAGGCGAAGGATGACTGCGGATTGGTTGTTGTGGATGGAGGCTTGGCTGACGGCCCCCAATTCGTAGTTAAGGATTTCATAGATGCGGCGCCGGATTTCTTCCGCGCCGATGCCGGTGGAGTGTTCCAGACGGCGGAGTTTTTCCATGTAAAAGCGCATATCCAGCGCGTTGTTTTTCTCCCACGCCAGCCGTTTGGGTTCTTTCAAACCGTGGTAACATGGCAGACTTTCTCCGCGAAAGTGAAACCATACCATCGCCGTCAACTCACGGCTTTCATAACGGTAAGAACTGCCCGCCGGCATCAACCACGGCTCGCCGGGGAGGACGGTGTGGGTGTGGTACAGGGAGCTGAGCTTCACCTTGCCCATGAAGAGGAAGAGCATGACGTGATAAGGCGGTTTGACGCGCACGATTTCGTAGGGCGGGTGAGCGATGGAATAACCGGCGGCCTGAACTTTGCCGCCGCACAGTTCAGGCGAGTTGGGCGCGTGCAATGGCATGAACCACTGCAAACTGTTCCGCCCCATTTTAAAGACGGGGTATTGCAGCAGTTGGGCGAGTTTTTTTCGTCCGGGTTTGTTCCTCTTGGCTGGATTTTTGGACATATGATTGTACATCTGGATATTTGAATTGCCCGCTCCCTCGTCGCCATAATTAACCAGGGATAATTTTTGTCTCCGACATGAAAGTCAATATGATTACAAACACCGGATTCCGCAAGGAAAAATTAATTGCGGACTGGACAAATGATAACATTGCGCAGTTGTTCAACGTGTGCCATGCCGGGCTGTCGTCGCGTGAGAGATTGGTGCTGAAGGCTGGCGCGGAGAGCCTTCCCAAGGGTGTGGTAATTTTTTCACAGGAAGAAAAAAATACGCGCCCGCGCCTTTTGTCGTTGAAAAATCCCCGCCGTTTTTCGCCGCGTTCGTTTGAGTCGGCAATAGTGTGTTTTTTTTTAGTGGTAAAAAATACACATCGTCAGCGGCGGCGCTGGCGGAAGTTCAAGGCAATTCAACAAAGGACTGATGATGAAAAACGACAGGGTTGGTACGATGCGCCACGGAGGCTCATGCGGGAGTGTGAGGCGCCACGCCGGACGACATGACGGTTCAGCGCTGGTGGTGACGTTGGCGATGGTGGTGTTGCTGACGGCGTTAATCGTGACATTTTTCTCACGCGCCGCATTGGAGCAAAAAATTTCCCACAACACCGCCAATCAAATCAAGGCGGACTTGTTTGCGCGGGGGGCGGTGGATTGCATTGTCAGCGGGTTCAAGCAGGAGATTGAGGCCAATTCTTCCGGCACCATCATTGGCGGCGTGAAGTTGTATGATCCGCTGACGGTGAGCAACCGAATGCCGTCGCGCGACAGTCTCGGCGATTTGAAGGACTCGCCGGATTTTGCCAACTTGGTGGCGATGAGCAGCGCCTCCGGCGGCGCGCTGAGCACCGGCACATCGCTTAACGGGCACACCATGTCGATGGCGCGGTGGAACCAGCCGCTGTTGCTGCCCGCCAGCCATGCCAGTGACCTCACGCCGCCCATTGCCGACAGCCAGGCGCCGCGTTGGATTAGCGTTACGCGCAACGGTGACGCTGACGGTGAGGTTGTCGGGCGTTACGCTTACATGGTGTACAACGAGGGCGGCTTGCTGGACGCGAATGTGGCGGGCGGGGTGGCGCCCGCCGGCGGCGGCACGCTGACGATGAAGTGGGGGCGCAAAGGCTCGGCGGCGTTCGCGGATTTGAGTGTTATCGGGCTGAGTGTCAGTGATGTGACGCAACTGGTCGGCTGGCGCAATTATGCGACGGTACGGCCCCGGCAGGAATTCCCCGCGTTCAATTTTAACGACGAGGAATGGACGCGATATTTTGATTTTGCGGCGGGGCGGGTGACGGTCAGCGGCTCGTTGTACCACGGGCAAAGCAATCAGAGATTTTGCAGCCGCCAGCAACTCATCCGTTTTATGAGCGATGGCATCGCTGACGGTGACCGCGCCGTGCTGCGGGACGTTTTGCAATACCTTGGCACGTTCAGCCGTTCGTTGAACCAGCCGCATTATTACCCGAACGCCGGGCGTCCCCGGATTATCAGCGGCGCCGCCAACGAGGGCAATTATTCTGGCGGTAACAACGCCCAGAATAGTGACGGCGCCCGAGACAAACCGGAGGGCGGCTGCAACCCGGTATTCCAAGCGGTGAGGGTCAGCGGCGCGTTCACGCGCAACGATGGTTCCACCGCCGCCGCTGGTGAGCCGCTGGTGAAAAAACGTTTCGCGCTGTCGCGGCTGTTGTGGCTGACATATCGGGGGGCAAGCGCAAAACTCAACGCTGACGATGAGTTATTCAACGAGTACGTCAAGGCCGGGCTGTCGCGCGAGGAGGTGGAACGGCTGCGTCGCGAGGGCACCGAGGAAAATATCAAAAAATATTTTGGGCTGACTGGCATGACCGGCGCCAACGGGGATTATTACTGGCGTTACACTGGCGTCGGCGGCGAGTTGCTGAACGGCATCAGCACGCTGGAGGAAGTCAGAAATGCCGGTCGCGAGCCGAATTTTTTCGAGTTGTTGAAGGCGGGTATCACCGCTGGCGCTGTCGGCAAGGCGGGCAATGTTCCGTTTCCGCCCGAGGGCGACGGCTTGAACGAACTGATGCGCGCCAGTTCGCAGGTGGATAATCAACTCATCCAAATCGGAGCGAATATCATCGATCAGTCACAACCGGACAATTTTCCCACGCGCATCGTGTTCAACGATGGCGCCGCCATCAAGTCATTTTGGGGCGTCGTCGACCTGCCGTATTGGTATGGCTATGATCTCGCGTACATTCTGACCCGACAGGCGAACCCGCCCGCCGCGCTGGGTTCATGGGGCGCTGACACTGCCGCTTCTGCCAGCACGCTGACGGACGCGGGACAAGTCGCCGGATTGCTGCTGCCCATGGTGTGGAATCCGCACCGGACGCCGCCTGTCACCGTCAGCGTGCCAAACAGTTTGCGTCCCGCCGGCAATTTGCGCGTGTGCATTTCCAACCGGACGCCGCTCGGCACGAGTTCGTGGGACACCACTCCGCGTGGTTACAAAGACCAACCGAACAGCACCGTCAGCGCCCCGTGGGAGAATTCCGGCACGGTGGACGCGGCGACAGGCGTCATTAATATGAGCGGCAACACCGCTGTGAAATTCAAACTCGACAGCAGCGGCACCTTGTTCCGTGAGCCGACGGTGTTGATGCGCCCCGGCTCGCTCGGTTCGTCGAATCCGTCCATCGAGGCCGACAATGTGATCACCAGCGGCAACCTAAGCTGGGTAAACGGGGTCAAGGAGCACGGCACCGGCGAGCGGTTCATCGGTTTTTATCTTGGCAAATGGGCGTTGCGTTACTACGACAGCGGCGACAAAAAAATCCACACGCTCTACCGTCCCAAGCGCGTCAAGTCGGCGGACGCCAACCGGTTCGGGTTTGTCGTTTCCCTGGAATATCAATCCGGCTCCGGTTGGGTGCCCTATCAGCAGGTGCCGCTGTTGATCAACTCCATGCGGGATGACGCGGGTGACAATGGCAACGAGGTTTCCGTGGCGTATAATTACCAGGCCAATTCCGCCATCCCGTTCGAGCGTGGTTTTCTGGACAACTGGATGATTTTTGACGGGAGCGCGGAGCAAAAGAACGCTGACGGTCAGACCATGAAATATATTCACCAAGGCGTGGCGTATGCTTGGGACCCGCGCAGTACGCGCTGGCCGATGTTTGGCGGCAGCATGTATCGGGGTGATTTTCTTGACAGTTCCAAAACCACTGTCGCCACCTACAACGCGGGTATGGAGGGCGAATTGGAATGGCGGCAGCGTCTGTTTGCCAAAATCAGCACCAACCGCGGCATTGAGGCCGGGGTGTCCAAGCCGCCGCCAAGCGCGGTGGTGGGCACCAACAACGGTTATCTGGTCGACCCAGATGGTGTAAACCGCGGCTCAATGGGGTATTACACCGGCACGAACCAGCCGGCGTCCACCACGGTTGGCCTGCCGATGGCGCCGAGCATGCAGTATGTAAACTCCCGCTCAGGAAAAAAATACCAGCCCAACGTGACCGCCGAGCAACAGATTGAGAGCCGCCCGATGATTTTACACCGCCCGTTCCGCACGGTGGCGGAACTTGGCTATGTGTTTTCCGACACGCCGTGGCGCAATCTGGATTTTTTCACCACCAAGAGCGGCAACTCCGCGTTGCTGGACGTGTTTTGTGTGAATGACGCCGATGCGGTGGAGATTGGCCGCGTGGACTTGAACACACGGCAGGCGCCAGTGCTGGCCGCGCTGTTGTCCGGCGCGTATCGTGACGAGTGGAATGGTGGCAATGCCACGCCCTTGTCCTCCGGCGAGGCGCTGACGGTGGCGAACAAGCTGCTGGCGCGTACCGGTACCGCGCCGCTGGGCAATCTGGCGGAACTGGTTGGTTATTACGTCAGTGGCAGCGGCCTGAATGCGGTGTACGACGGCTTTAGCGCCGACCTTGCCCCCGGAAATTCGACCGCCGCCAACGATGTCATCCAACGTTACCGTGAGGCTCCCATCCGCGCGCTCTCCTCGGCAGGGCAGGCGGGGACTTGGAATTTATTGATAGACGTGGTTGCGCAAATCGGGCGTTACCCGGGCGGAAGCGGCGCTTCGCCGGATGATTTTTTTGTGGAGGGCGAGCGGCGTTACTGGGTGCACATCGCCATTGATCGGCAGACCGGCAAGATTATTGACAATCAAATAGAGGAAGTGGGGCAATAGTTTTTTATGAAAAAATTAGTGATATTGGCGGCGCTGACAGTCACCGTCAGCGCCGCGCAGGAGAAAAAAAACTACGAAATCCCCGGTGACAAGGCGCGCGGGATGTATTTTGAGAAGAAAACCTATACGCCAGAGCCGCTGCCTGTTTACGCTGACGTTCGCGACCAACTTCCCGCGCCCATCCTTGACGGGCGCCCCGAGTTGGTGGTGATGTACTGGCGGTGTTGGGAACTGGCTTACCAGCATTTGCGCCAGCCGAAGCCGGATTCCGGCTTTGTTTCAAACTACCTCGACGCCGCGTTCAACGGCGACATTTTCCAGTGGGACACCATTTTCATGATGATGTTCGCGCGGTACGGTCACGCCCAATTTCCGGCGATCCAATCGCTGGATAATTTTTACGCCAGGCAACATGCCAGCGGTTACATTTGCCGCCAAGTCCGCACGAATGGCAGGGACAAATATTACGTCGGCCCCGCATCGTCAGTGAATCCGCCGTTGTTCAGTTGGGCGGAAGTCGAGTCCTTCCATCTCACTGGCGACAAAAGCCGTTTTGCCGCCGTTCTGCCGGTTTTGGAAAAATATGTCGAGTGGCTGAACAAGGACGGCGACCCAAAGACTTACAACGACCAGCCCGATTGGGTCAACTACGGACGGCGCGCGGCGGGGACGGTGCATCAGTTGTATTGGAATACACCGCTCGGCTCCGGCATGGACAACACCCCGCGCGGAGGCAATGGCTGGGTGGACATGTCGTGCCAAATGGTGATGCAATACAACGATCTCGCCACCATCAGCGACGAGTTGGGACTCTCCGATAAAGCTGTTGTGTTTCGCAAGGAAGCCGCCGCCATTGGTGAGCGCATCAACAAATGGTGCTGGAACGAGGAGGACGGTTTTTACTACGACGTGAAAAACGACGGCGAGCAATTCCGGGTCAAGACCTCCGGCGGTTTTTGGCCGATGATTGCGGGGATTGCCAGCCGCCAACAGTCGGACAAGCTGGTCGCGCATCTGAAAAACGAGCGGGAATTCTGGCGTCCGTTTGTGTTCCCGACGCTGGCGGCGAACGAGAAACGCTACAAAGACGACGGCGGTTATTGGGTCGGTGGCGTTTGGGCGCCGACGAATTACGCCATCATCAAAGGTTTGGAAAAATGCGGCTACGAGGATTTCGCCACCGAGTCGACGGACAAATACCTGACAGCGATGGCGAAGGTTTTCCAAGACACCAACACGGTGTGGGAAAACTATGCGCCGGAGGAGCCGTTTCGCCCCGGAAACCCGGCAAAACCTGATTTCGTCGGCTGGACGGGTGACGGTCCCATCGCCTTGTTGATTGAAAACATGCTCGGCTTCCGCGCTGACGGTGTGAGGCGCCGGCTCGTGTGGCGGCTGACACGCGCTGACCGTCATGGCATTGAGCGCCTGCATGTCGGCGACGCGACCCTCTCCGCCGTTAGCGCCGCCCGCACAGACGCGAGCGCTCCCGCCGCGCTGACTGTGACCACCGACCGTCCCTTCACGTTAATCGTGGTGAAAGGCGGCAGAGAGCATTCGTTTGAAATTCAGGCAGGCGTCCAGAATTTTCAGGTGCCATGAGACAGAAAAATCAACCTGGGCGAACTGGATTTTGACACTGGACGATTGGATAAACGATTGGACAAATGGATATTTGAATTTTAGTGGCGTGACTGGTGATAATTGCAGCGTTGGCGAAATTATGAATATGGCAATAACAGGCGAAATTAGCTTCATCCCACCGGCATGTGGCAGGGCAAATTCGCAAATTCGCAAATTCGCAAATTCGCAAATTCGCAAATTCGCAAATTCGCATTTTATTATATCACAAAAAAATCTCATTCGCTTAGCACAATTTTTTGCTTTCGCAAGTTTCCGGACAAAAAAATCACGGTCTTTTTCGGTCATTGTTGACCAACCAATCGTTCATGGAGGAATTGTAATATGAAATCAAAAATCATCACACTAACGGCGGGACTGGCATTGCTCATAGGTAATGCAATTTTCGCGCAGGAAATCAAATGGACTGGCGCCGGTGACGGGGTGTATTGGGAGGATGACGCAAACTGGGATGGTACGTTTAGACCCACTGATACTGACTGGGCGCTGTTTGACAGTTCAGGCACGACGGTGGCGCTGAACAGCACGGCCGGCGTCGGGGGGATGATTTTCAGTTCCGGTGGTTGGAATTTTTCGGGTGGCAACTTGAATCTGGGC
>JAITHY010000254.1 GCA_031279715.1 Verrucomicrobiales bacterium
GTGGCTCATAAGGCGAATTGGCGAATTGGCGAATTGGCGAATTGTATTCTGCACCATAGGCCGCTTAGGCTATACAAAAACCATGCCCCGTCAAGGTTTTTTTATATTTTTTTCAAAAACATTTTCCCCCAGAGGCGGGAGTCCCGATGGGGTTGCCGTTGTTCACTCGCCCCCCACTTCCACTTCCCGCAGGGGATGAGATTCTCTTTTGATACAGTCCGTGTGTTCCGCTTCACCCGCGGTTATTCCTGTTCGGCCCCGTCGGGGTTGGTGCTCGGCTGGTGGTCTTGTATGTCGATTTGCCCTAGGAAAACCTGGCCCCAACTGTCAAATGACATCCGCACGCAAACTCCGCCGCTGACATTCGCCTGCGGCTCTCCTGCTGCACCTCGCGCAATAACACACCACCGTCAGCGGCGGCGACCAAAACCCCCTCGCCGTCAATCCGCAACACCGTTCCCGCCTCACCGTCAGCGGCGGCAATCACAGTCGCGGCGTGAATTTTCAACCGTTTCCCCGACAGCACGGCGTCTGCCGAGGGCCACGGGGACATGGCGCGGATGTGGCGCTCAATGGCGGTGGCGTTTTGCCGCCAATTAATCTGCCCGTCCTCTTTTTTCAATTTTCCGGCATAGCTGGCGAGACTGTTGTCTTGCGGCAGCCGGGGCGCAATGCCGCTGACAATGAGTTCTAGCGATTCCATCAATACTTCCGGAGCCAACCAGGCGAGTTTGTCGTGCAAGCTCCCCGCCGTGTCGCCGCCGCTGATGGTGAGTTCGCGTTGCAATAAAATGTCGCCCGTGTCCAGTCCGGCGTTCATCCACATCACCGTCACGCCGCTGACGGTGTCCCCATTGCGAATGGCGGCTTGGATGCAGGAGGAGCCGCGATACCTCGGCAGCAGCGAGGCGTGAATGTTCAGGCACCCCAAGCGCGGCAAGTCCAGCAGCGGCTGCCGCAAAATCTGGCCGTACGCGCACACCACGGCGAGGTCGGGCCGCAACTCACGCAGTTGCGCAAGCACATTGTCAGCGTTGATTTTCTCAGGCTGAAGAATGAGCGGCACTTTCCCGGCGGACGCCTGCTTGACGGGCGAGGCCGTGAGTTTCAGTTGCCGCCCCGCCGGACGGTCAGGCTGCGTGACCACGCCCGCGACTTGAAACTCATCGCTCACCATCAGCGCCCGCAACACCGGCACTCCGATTTCCCCCGAACCTATGTACAAAATTTTCACGCTGACGGTCAACTCGTTTCAATGTTGTTCAAAATCATCCGCAACACCTCGTACGGTTTTTGTGTCGCGTCAATCTCAACGATGTTCGGCGCGCCAAAATACTCCAGCAACGGCTTCGTCTCCGCGTCATACTGCGCGAAACGCTCGCGGATGACCCCGTCCTTGGCGTCGTCGAGACGGTTCTCCTTCAGCGCCCGCTTCCGCATCCGCTCCATCAACATCTCCCGGTCCGGGCAGGAGAGGTGAAAGACTCTCTCCACCACGATGTATTCATCCAAAATCTCCGCCTGCCGCACGTTACGCGGAATGCCGTCAAGCACCAAATAATCCAACTCCGGCTTGTAGCGCCCCAGCGCAATCATGTTGTCGATGTAATTCTCCCACAACTCAATCGTGATGCGATCCGGCACCAACTGCCCCTTGCTGGAATATTCCATGAATGCCTTGCCCACGTCGGTGCGCAGGTCCAGCGCGCGGAACACGTCGCCGCACGCAAGGTGCGTGAACCGGGGCACCATCCCCAAAATTTTCCCCTGCGTCCCCTTGCCCGATCCGGGCGCGCCAACCAATAAAAAAGTTTTTCTGCGCACGGCGGTAATTTACACAGGCGGCAAGAAAATGCAAAAAGCAAAATCTGGAGGATTGTCATCACGCCCGCATTCTATGCGTGAAATTATGCCAAACTTTGGAAAAAAATGTCCTCCCTGCAATGTCTTCAAGGCTCATCCTCCAAAAAATTGACCATTGGCGCGGATTTGCTAGGCTGACCCCATGCATCCGGTCACCATTTACGACACCACCTTGCGCGACGGCAGCCAGGGCGAGGGTATTAATTTTTCGCTCGCGGACAAATTAAAAATCGCCGAGCGGCTTGCGCATTTCGGCGTGCATTACATCGAGGGCGGCTGGCCCGGCTCGAATGAAAAGGACATCGCGTTTTTCAACGAGGCCAAAAAACACTCCTGGGCCGCGACGAAAATCGCCGCGTTCGGCAGCACGCGCAAGGCGGGCGTGAGCGTCAGCGACGACCCGCAGGTTCGGCTGTTGCTCGACGCGGAGACGCCGGTGGTGACATTCTTCGGCAAGACCTGGCTGCTGCACGTCGAAAAAGTTTTGCGGACAACGCCGGGGGAAAATCTTCGCATGATTGGCGACACCGTGGCGCACTTGAAAAAGCACGGACGCGAGGTGATTTTCGACGCGGAACATTTTTTCGACGGCTACCGGGCCAACCCCGATTACGCGCTGCAAACGCTGACGGTCGCCCAAAACGCCGGTGCTGATTGTGTCGTGTTGTGCGACACCAACGGCGGCACACTGCCGTCCGAAGTCGCGCGCATCACCGCCGCTGTTCGCCAAATGCTGAACGTCAGCGTCGGCATCCACTCGCACAACGACTGCGGGCTGGGCGTCGCCAACGCGGTCGCCGCCGTTGAGCACGGCGCGACACAAGTGCAGGGCACCGTCAACGGCTTCGGCGAGCGCGCGGGAAATTGCAACCTCACCTCGCTCATCCCGATTTTGGAACTGAAGCTCAACCGCTCCGCGCTGCCCGCCGGCCATCTGCGCCAGTTGAGCGAGGTCTCGCGCTTCGTGGACGAAATCGCCAACCTGTGCCACGACCCGCGCGCGCCGTTCGTCGGCCTGTCGTCGTTCGCGCACAAAGGCGGGATGCACGTCAACGCCGTGAACAAGGCGGACGCCACCTACGAGCACATTGACCCGGCGCTGGTCGGCAACCGGCGGCGTATTTTGGTCGGCGAATTGTCAGGGCGCACCAACGTGATGATGAAAACGCGCGAGCTGGGCATTGAGTTGGACGAGCATGACCCGCGCGCGAAACAAATTTTGGAGACGGTGAAAAAACTGGAGAACGACGGCTACGAGTTTGAGGCGGCGGACGCGTCGTTTGAATTGCTGGCGCGGAAAAAACTGAATCCACACACGCCGTTTTTCAAGTTGGATGAATATCACATTTCCTTTCGCCGCAACGCCGCCAATCCCGCCGCTGACTGTGAGGCGACGCTGAGCCTGACCGTCAGCGGCCGCCGCGAAAGCTCGGTGGCAAGCGGCGACGGCCCCGTGAACGCGCTCGACCAGGCGTTGCGGCAGGCGCTGACCGCCAGTTTCCCCGACATCGCAAAAATCTCGCTGATAGACTACAAAGTCCGCATCCTCGACTCCTCGCACGGCACCGCCGCGCGAACGCGCGTGCTCATCACCAGCAGCGACGGCAACGCCGAGTGGGGCACCGTCGGCGTCAGCGACAACGTCATCGAGGCGAGTTGGCTGGCGCTGGCGGACAGCGTGGAGTATTATTTGTTGAAACACACGCGCTGACCGTCAGCGACTGAACGCGCCCGTTGTTTCAACTTGTAAAACCGCCAGCGGATTTCATTCTCGAAGGCGCGGCGTCCGGGGTACTCAAAATCATCGCCGCTGTTGGTCAGCCCAAGGTTCCACGGCACGCGCGGCGCGTGGCGGCGCCATGTTTTCATGAAGGCGCGGATGGCGTCGGGTTTGCCGAGGCGCAGCGTGTGATTGTTCCAAACAAAATGCGTATTATCATCCAGCATCAAACGCAAACGGTGGGGCTTGCGTTTGATGAACCATTCAAAACGAAACTCGGGAACGGAAACTAAATTGTGTTGCCTTTCAACTAAATTCCCATTTCGGTCGAAATCAGTCGTGCCTCTTTGATAGGGAATTCTCACTTCCTTGAACTCGGTCTTTGCCCGCAAACGCCGCATAAAACCGGCCGCCAGCAATAACATCTCATCAGCGCGGCAAACCTCGCGCCGCCCCAGCACGTCGCTGAACATCAGCGCGCCGTCGTCGCTGACGGCCAGGCTGTTGAAAAACTGTCCGTCTGGCAATCGCGGAAGGTCACGGTCAGCGGCGATTTCCACGGAAAATTTTCTCGCCAGCAGCGCGGCGCGAAAGGCGAGCGCGTCCTCAATCGGAATGCCGCTGACGATGACGCCGAACAACTCGCGGGAGATGCGCGCGCAATCCGCCCTGCCCACACTCGGCGCGGCGACGGACGCATCCTCCAGCGTTTGCCGGTCAATGGCAGCGCCAAGTTCCGTTTGCACGAGCGAGTAAGTTTCCGTCATCGTCAGCGACTCCCGTTCGCGCGCAGCCACAATTCGAGCAACTCCCAATCAGCCTGGCGCGTGATTTTCAAATTGAGTCCGTGATTTTCCACCAGCCGCACCGAACGCCCCAGCAACTCCACCGCCGAGGCGTCATCGGTGATGGGCAGTTTTTCCGCCTGCACTTTCGCGTAGGCGCTGACAATCAGGTCGCGGTGAAAAATTTGCGGCGTGCCCATCGCCCAGATTTTCGAGCGGTCAAGCGTCGCGGTCACCCGCTGCTGGTCATCGGCGATTTTCAGCGTGTCATTCGCGCGGTGCGCCGTGACCGCCGCGCCGTGCTCCCGCGCCACCGTCAGCGTGTCGGCGATGACGCGCTCGCCGAGCAAGGGCCGCGCCGCGTCGTGAATGAGCACCTCTGCCGCTGACGCTGACACCTCGCGCAAGCCGTTGCTCACCGAGTCCTGGCGCTCGGCGCCGCCGATGGTGAACCTCAGCGGATTGTCACCGTCAGCGGCGGCGGCGATTTCCTTCACCCGCGGCAAAATGTCTTCGCGCGTGACAACAATCACCTCCGCGATGAGCGGCGATTTTTTCAACGCTGACAGTGCGTAGTGCAGCACCGGACTCCCCGCCAGCGGGGTTAAAATCTTGTCAAATCCAAGCCTGCGACTGCGCCCCGCCGCCAATAAAATCGCCGAGCAAGTTTTCATGCGCTGATATTGAACCATGCATGGGCGCAAAAGTCAGGCGGTAAATATCGCGGCTTGCCTTTCGGCAAATGTTCATTAAAGTAACGCAATGAAATTGATTGTCATCCTTGGTGTGTTTGCTTGTTCCTCTGTTTCCATGATTTTCGCCCAGGGCATGAATGTTTCCATCACCAACCTCGCCAATGGTGAACGTTTCCTCGCGCAGAACAAAGAGCGCGAGGGCGTGAAAATCACGAAGAGCGGCTTGCAATATGAGGTTGTCAAGGAAGGTTCCGGCGCCGCGCCAAAATCCACCAACCGCGTGACTGTGAACTACGAGGGTCGGCTCATCGACGGCACGGTGTTCGACAGTTCTTACACGCGCGGGCAGCCCGCCACGTTCGGCGTGACGCAAGTGATTCGCGGTTGGACTGAGGGCTTGCAACTGATGAAGCCGGGCGCGGTGTATTTGTTTTATATTCCGTCACGGCTGGCGTACGGCGTGGAGGGTTCCGGCAAAATCGGCCCGAACGAGTGCTTGATTTTCAAGGTCGAGCTAATCTCGGTGCAATGATTATTGTCGCAGCGCCTGGTAATTTTGAAACGCCATGAAGCCAAGCAGCAGCGCGGCAAATATCCAGCCAAACTTGAGCAGCACGACGCCGATGATGACCGCCGTCAGCATCCCGATGACGCACGACAGGCGAAAATGGCGCGGGCCGAGCACGTCGCGTAAAATTTGGCCGCCGTCCATCGGCAGCACCGGCAGCAGATTGAAGACCGTCCAGACGCCGTTAATCCACATCATCATCCGGGTGATTTCACGCAGAAACGGCGGCACCACGCCCGTGAACACCAGCGCCGCTGACAGCGCCATCAACATCAAACTGAACGCCGGCCCCGCCGCGCTGACCATGAGCCGTTCCTTGCGGTTGAAGCGATTTTCATAATACGTCGTGCCTCCAAGGGAGTGAATCACGATCACCGGCCAGCCGCCAAAGCGACGCACGGCGACAGCGTGACCGAGTTCATGCGCCAGCAGCGACAGAAAAATCACCGTCATCCATTCCAGCACCGGCAGCCAGTCAAACGTCCCCGACATCTGAAAACCGCCACCCAGCAAAAACGCCACCAGCCAGAACCATGGCTGCACTTGAACCGGAAAACCGAATAATGAAAATTTAAACATGGTTTATGGCGCCAACTCACGGTTGGCGATTTCTTTGGTCACACGGGCGAGGAAATCCGCAAACGGCGTCGCGCCCTCGTCACCCGCGCCCCGGACGCGGACCGCGACCGCATGGTCAGCGACTTCTTTTGCGCCAATGACAAGCATGTACGGCACTTTGTCGAGTTGCGCGCGTCGGATTTTCGCGCCGATTTTGTCAGAGTGCGCGTCCACGCTGTGCCGCACACCCGCTTCCGCCAACGCCGCTGACAGTGAGGCGGTGTAGTCCGCTTGCAAGTCGGTGATAGGCAGCAAGCGCACTTGTTCCGGCGCGAGCCACACGGGAAACGCGCCGGCAAAATGCTCAATCAGCACGCCGACAAAACGCTCCATCGAACCGAACGGCGCGCGGTGAATCATCACAGGCCGGTGTTTCGCATTGTCAGCGCCGATGTAATTCAAGTCAAAGCGCTCCGGCAAATTGTAATCCACCTGCACCGTGCCAAGCTGCCACTCACGCCCAATCACGTCACGCACAACAAAATCAATCTTCGGCCCGTAAAACGCCGCCTCACCCGGTTCTTCGGTGAACGGCACGCCCAGCGTCGCGGCGGCATCGCGGCAGGCTTGCTCGGCTTTGTCCCAATTCGCGGCGTCACCGGTGTATTTCTTCGAATCAGGGTCGCGCAAGCCGACGCGCACGCGATACTCGTTCATCCCCAGCGTCGCAAGCACAATTTTCACCAGTGACAAACAACCCAGCACTTCTTTGGCGACCTGATCCTCAGTGCAAAACAAATGCGCGTCGTCCTGCGTGAAACCGCGCACGCGGGTCATGCCGCCCAGTTCGCCGGATTGTTCCCAGCGGTACACCGTTCCAAATTCCGCAAGCCGCACCGGCAGGTCGCGATACGAGCGCGGCTGCGAGTCGAAAATCTTGATGTGGTGCGGGCAATTCATCGGCTTCAACATGAAGCCGTCGATGTCACCGTCAGCGAGACGACAACACAAATCCGCGCAAGTGGCGCGCTCGTCGCGCAACTTCTGCAACGTCTCCGGCTCCACAATGGGCGGGAATTGCGAATCCTGATAATACGGAAAATGTCCCGATGTGCGGTACAGGCCCAGCTTGCCGATGTGCGGCGTGAACACCTGCGAGTAGCCTTGTTTCCGCAACTCGCGCGCGATGAAATTCTGCAACTCCTGCCGCACGATGGCGCCCTTCGGCGTCCACAAAATCAGCCCCTGCCCCACCGCCTCGTCAATGTGAAACAATTGCAACTCGCGCCCCAGCTTGCGGTGATCGCGTTTTTTGGCCTCCTCGATTTGCAGCAAATATTTTTCCAACTCCTCGCGTGACGGAAACGCGGTGCCGTAAATGCGCTGAAGCTGCTTGTTCTTCTCGTCTCCACGATGATACGACCCGGCGATGGAGAGCAGCTTGAACGCCTTGACCTTTGAGGTGTACGGGACGTGCGTGCCGGCGCAGAGATCAAGGAACTCGCCGTTGCGATAAAAGGAAATAGCCTCGCCGGGCGGGATATCATCGAGGCGTCCGAGTTTGTAGCGCGTCTGGCCGATGCGGTTGATGCGCTCGGCCGCCTCCTCGCGCGAGCACTCTTCGCGGATGAACTTTTGGTGTTCTCTGACGATTTTTTTCATCTCCGCCTCAATAAGTTCGAGATCCTCGGCGGTAAACTTGTGCTCGCTGTCAAAGTCGTAATAGAATCCGCTGTCAGTGGGAGGGCCGATGTCCAGTTGCGTGTCGGGGAACAACCGCAGCACGGCGGTGGCGAGAATATGCGATGCCGAGTGGCGCAGTTCTTCGAGCGGGGACATTGGTTTCATAAGGCGGGTAATGATAGGGCAACCGCTGATGGTGAAAAGCGAAAATTGCTTCACACCAAACTGCCATGGCTGGACGAAGTGGCAACCGAAAAGAATTTCGTATTCAAGAAGTGCGAGGGACTGTGGACTCAGCAGGGAGATTTGACATTTTTCACACTGGCCAAGAGTAACAAAAAATGCCGGAAACTCAGTTTCCAGAGCCTTTTTAGCCCAAAAGTGCCCGGAAACAAAGTTTCCAGCCCAAACCAAAGGTAAAAAAACCCGGCGTCACCGTACGCCGACCCAAATGAAAGGACAAAACCATGAACAACAGCGTCACCCGTTCCGGTTGCGCGACGTTATTCAAAAAATTGATTCCTCTTAAAAATTATAAATCGCACTCCGCGGCAAAAACTTGAGCGTCGCGCAATTTCTTGCATGATATCATCACATGACTCGCAACGCCGTTTTCATCCGCCTCGGCATTTTGCTCACTGTCAGCGTGATGGTGGAGCAGACGCTGTTCATGACGCAATTGCCGTTCCCCGGCATGCTGACCAAGAGCCTCTTCCAGCGCTGGGCCGGCCTCCCCTGCCCGCTCTGCGGCGGCACGCGGGCGATGAACGCGCTCTTCCACGGCGATTGGCATCAGGTATTGTATTTGAACTGGCTGGCGCTGCCCGCGGCCATCATTGGCGTTGTCATCGTCAGCGTCAGCGTCGCCGAACTGCTCTTGCGCCGCGCGATTTTTCCCAGGCTCAACATCAGCCGCCGCGCGTGGTGGTCACTGGCAGCGGTCTTCCTTCTGCTGTGGGGCTGGCAGATTTACCAATCGTTGCACACGCCGAAGCCGGAATTGTTAAACCGCCGCGGCTGGTTTTTCAAATTTTACAAATTCCCCGAAATCCGCTAATAATGACACCTCTATGAAACAATGGTACTACGCCAAAGACAGTCAAAAATTCGGGCCATTCCAAAAGGAATTCGTCGAGGAACTTTACCGCAAGGGCGAACTCGCTGCCGGTGACCTTGTGTGGGAGGAGGGCGCGCCGGAGTGGCGGGCGGCGGGAAAAGTTTTCAGCGGAAAGGCCGCGCCGTCAGCGGATCTCTCCGTGCCCGCTGAGTTTCATCCCGTCGATTGCCTCAAGCGCGGCTGGCGGCTGACGTGGCGGCATCCGGGTTATTTCATCGGCGGTGCCTTTATTTCCATGCTGCTGATGAATGCACCGAGCCTGGTGGCGAATGTCATCATTATCCTGCTGACGGTGATAGAGGGCATGCTGGTCGGGGCGTTTAAGGAACAGCCGTCCGTCATCATCACTGTCAGCATCATTCTCAGCACCATCGGCCTCGCCGCCATACTGGTCATTTGCGGCGCGTGCGTATATCCCATCATCAGCGGCTGCTACTGGCTGATGTTGCGCGTCACACGCGGCCACGCGCCGGATTTGGCGGATTTGTTTTACGGCTTCAAAAAACCGCATGTCTGGGAATTGGCAAAGGCCGGCGTGGTGATCTCCTTGCTTTCCACGCTGGGGGTCATCCTGCTGGTGCTCCCCGGCCTTTATCTAGCGCTGGTTTATTCTTTCACGCCGTTCCTGATTCTTGACAAAAAATTGCCGTGGCGCGAGGCGATGAAACTTTCACATCAAACCACGCGCCGGAATCTTTGGCCGCTGGTCGGCTTCGCGCTGCTGAACATATCGCTGAACATCGCGGGCGTGTTGTGTTGCTACGTCGGCATCTTCATCGCCATACCGGTGATGTTCGCCTCCTACGTGTACGCCTATGAAATTTTATTCCGCAACCAACCCAAGGAACAATCATGAAACAATGGTACTATGCAAAAGACCGGCGGCGATTCGGCCCGTTCCAAAAATCGCACGTCGAGGAACTCTACCGCAAAGGCGAACTCGCTGCCGGTGACCTGGTGTGGGAGGAAGGAACGCCGGAATGGCTGGAGGCGGGCCGGGCGTTCGGCCCGCTGGCCGTCACCGCGCCAACGGAAACCGGCGACGGGCGGTTGCATCCGTTCGCCTGCCTCGCGCGCGGCTGGAACTTGGTGTGGAAATATCCGGCGCATCTTATCGGCGGAATTTTCATCGTCGGCGCCATCTGCTCCATTGTCAGTATTCCGTCCTACCTCGGCTCCATCATAATGGACCCCGCGCTGGGACAGATATTTCATTTTCCGGAGCAACTGCGCCCCCTCGGCATCGCACTGTACCTCATCGGGCTGTGCATCAACATTTTGGCCTGGCCGCTGCTGGCGGGAGGCGCGCTGCGGATGACTTTGCAAACGATACGCACCGGCACGCCTGACTTGGCCGATTTGTTTTACGCGGCCAGAAATTTCACCACCGTCGGCGTGCCACTGATACTGGCGCATTTGCTGGTCAATGTGCTAGTCATCTTCGGCATGTTCTGTCTGGTCATTCCGGGCATTTGGCTGGCGGTGCATTGCCTCTTCGTCAAGACAATCCTCATTGACACCCGGCCCGGCGTCATCGCCGCGCTCAAACGCTCGTGGCAACTGACCAAGGGCAACTGGTGGCGGCTCTTCGGCCTGCAATGGCTCTTCGTGGGTCTCATCCTGTGCGGTTATCTCACTTGTTGCATCGGCCTTATTGTCGCCATGCCCATCATCGTCGCGACATTTATTTACGCCTACGACGACCTCACCAAACTGCGCCGCTGACCATGAACCTCCCCATCCGCCCGCGCCGCAACCGCCGCAGCGCCGCCATCCGCGCGCTGATGGTGGAGACACGCCTCGACCCGTCGCAACTCGTCTGGCCCGTGTTCATTCACGACGCCGCTGACAGTCAGGACATCCCGTCTTTGCCTCACCTCAAGCGCCTCACCGTCAGCGACCTGCTGCGCGAGTGCGAAACTTTGCTCAAGCTCAACGTCAGCGCCCTCGCCCTGTTCCCCGCCATTGAGCCGTCGTTGAAAAACGACACCGGCAGCGAGGCGCTCAATCCCGACAACCTCGTCAACCGCGTCACGCGCGTGGTGAAGAAAAATTTCCCCGGCCTGACCCTCATCGCCGATGTCGCGCTTGACCCCTACACCACGCACGGGCACGACGGCTTGCCGGGCGCTGACGGTGACGTCGCCAACGACGCCACGGTGGATGCGCTGACAGTCATGGCCCAACGCCAGGCCGAGGCCGGAATTGATTACGTCGCCCCGTCGGACATGATGGACGGCCGCGTCGGCGCCATCCGCCGCGCACTGGACGCTGACGGTCACTCCAACACCGGTATT
>JAITHY010000093.1 GCA_031279715.1 Verrucomicrobiales bacterium
TCCGCCTTGGTCTGGTTCGCGCTGCTGGCGGAGATCTGCCGCTCCAACAAGGCTCGCGAAAAAAACGCCACCACCAGCGCCGCAAGCAACACCACCAGCGCCAGCACCACCACCAACGCAGCCCCTTCCTGACTCCTCATTCTCATCGGCAAATTATTGAAATTATTTTTCCCCGTCACATCGCCAGAGAAACCCGGCTGGTCGTTTGCCAACAAAGAAAACAAACCGCCTGACAACGATTTTTTATTGCGCATAACCATCCATTTTATGAGATTTTTTACACTTAAATTATTTGATTGATTTCGGTCGCTTAAATTAAATTTTCATGCGATTGCCTAAAATCAACAATAAAATAAATGTCTGATTTTTTGCACAATTTGTCTCTTTTTAATTTCTTGATAATTTGCCCTGATTAAGTCGGCGATGAAAAAAAGCCCGCCTCAAGCATGCGGACAAAATGATCAAGGCAACGCCGGTCACCAGCAGCGCCCAGGTTGAGGGTTCGGGAATGACGGACAGGTAACCGGTGCCAAGATCGAACTCAAACGCGCCGTTGCTCCACACGCCGGAACCGGCACTGGTTTCGGTGTAGCCGCTGACGGTGAAGGCGCTGAGCCTCAGCCCGCCGGTCAGGTCTATCAATTGCCAGACGCTGCCGCCCGCTGACGTTGAGGTGTCGATGTTCAGCGCACCGAGGGTCACGCTGCCGCCGCCGGTGAGCGCGCTGTTGTCCGCGCCGTCCAGCGTGAGTGTCAGTGTGCCGAGAGTCAAGACGCCATCCACTTGCAGCGTGCCGGCACTGACGACAGCGTCGCCATTGTAAGTGTTGGTGCCGCTGAGCAGCAGTGTGCCGCCGCCGGTTTTGGTGAAGACGCCGAATCCGCTCAACACGCCGCTGAGGGTGATGTCGCCGCCGCCGGTGTCAAAAGTCACGCCGCCATAGAAATTGCTGAGCAACAGGTCCACTGATGTTGACCACGCCGCCGTCGAGCCAAGGGTGCCGCCGCCAAGGCTGACGGCGTAGCTGTATTCGGTACCGACGCTGCCGCTGTTGACGATGCCACCCGCGCCGAGTTTCAGCGCCCCGCCCCGGAGGTCAACCAACGCCGTGCCGGAGGTGGCGGTGACGCCGCGCGCGTAGCCCAGCGTCAGCGTGTTGATTTCAGCGACTCCTCCGTCTTGGAGGTAGGTGGCGTTGAAGTTGCCGGTGTTGCCGTTGAGGTTGAGGCGGGTGGCTCGCAGCAAGCCGCCGTACACTTCCAAGTCCCCTTTGTTGCCGCCGCCGACATTCAGTCCGTGGCCGATGCCGGTGCCGCTGCTCAGGATGGTGCCACTGTTGAGAATAACCCGTCCTGTTTTGCTAGCGCCGATGCGCAGCTCGTTGTTGCTGGCTGACTGTTGTAATAAACCGCCGTCCACTGTTACCAAGCCGGCGGTATCCCAACCCACATATGTCAGTCCGGCGATGTTGAGGGTCGCGCCGCTCTTGATAAAGACGCCGGCGCCGGTCAGCGGGTTGTCGGGGTTGCCATAGTCAAGACGCCAGCCGTTGTTGGTCACATTGAATGTACCCCCGGTGAATACAATTTTGGCGGTGGCTGTGTTGCCGCTGCCGTCATTGTTGCCGGAGCGAATTTGACCGCCGCCGTTGAAGGTCACGGTCAGGTTTGTGGCATTGAAGGTGAGGCGCTGGGTGTCCACGTAGTTGTTGAACGTGGCGGAGGAACCCACCATCAGCCTCTCATTGAGATAAATGTTGGCGCCGGTGAAGTTTATGCCGTTGTTGCCAGTTTTGATGTCAAGGTAGGCGGCGGTTTGTGAGCTGACGATATTGACGGTGCCGACGGGGACATTGGTGGCGGAGAAGGTTATGGTGTCCGAGATGATCGTGGTGATGGTCTGGCGGGCGCCGCCCGCCAAGTCCGGCGACCACGCGGCGGTCGTGCCGGAGTCCCACGTACCGCTGCCGGTGATGTCATCAGGATTCCACCAATAATTGTCTGCTGATGCGTTGAACACCGCCATGCCGCTGACCGTCAGCAGCAACGCGGCCCGTTTGATTGTGATTTGTATATTCATGTGGATACTTTCGGTTGATGATTGATGAACAAGCCCTGACATCGGGCAAACGCCAGCCACGGCAGGCGGCTGACGGTGAACGGTGAAATGGAGCGGACGGGAGAATGAGCGGCGGTTTTACAAGATCCTGAAATCGCGGGCAAAAGCCCAGCGGCATGGCGGGCCGCGGATTTATTTTTTCTTACACCCTCCCCTCCCATGTGTGTTCCGAGGCTTTATTTATGAGGCCCGCAGGGATGGTTGCGCTTTGAATTGTATTCATTTCAGTTGTAATTTAGGGGATTGGCGGCGTTTTGTCAATAGTCGTCGGCAGTTTTTTTGGGGTGGGGGTGAGAATGATTTTCCTGAGGTTAATCACGCCGCCGGCGCCGCTGCCGCTCAGGGTTAGCTCTTGCTCACCGTCAGCGAGTTCAAGGGTGCCAAGCCCAACGGTGCGGTACTGCCGCCAGCTGTCGGTGCGCGCCGGTTTGACGTCCAGTGTTTGCCCGCTGACCGTGAGGCGGATGGAGGAGTCAGATGCCAGCGCATATTCCAGGGTGG
>JAITHY010000204.1 GCA_031279715.1 Verrucomicrobiales bacterium
CCACCCGCTACTTCATCGCCATGCTCTACTTCACCGCCGCCAAGCTCAAGATTCCCTCGCTGCTAAATTATTCCCTTGCCAAACCCGCCATTCCACTCTAAATAATGAGGAACCAAAAATAATTATGCGATACTTTTCACCTCATGCCCAGCGCGGTGGTGGCGAGCATGCGGGTGAACGGCGGCGGTGTGGTCGGCGGATTTGTCAAAGTCAGCGGCGTCAGCGCGGTCGGTGTGAGTTTTTAATCAGCGCGGCCATTTGCTGGCAATCATTCTTTATAATTTTCCATCCATCTTTTAGCCGGGGAAATGTTGCCGCGCCCTGGAAACACAAAACAGGCGCGAAAGCTGAAAAACTTTCGCGCCTGTTTTGTGGATGGTTATTTTTTCTCAAACGCCGCGTCGAACGCCACTTTCGACGGCGCGAAATCCAGCCGTTTCACGAACGCCGCCGATTCCGCCGCGCCGTGCTCGCGGTCCATGCCGATGTCTTCCCACTCGACCGACAGCGGGCCTTGGTAGTTGATTTCGTTCAGCGCGCGGATAATCAACTCGAAGTTGACGCTGCCGCGGCCCAGCGAGCGAAATTCCCAGAACCGCCGCGCGTCGCCGAAGTTCGTGTGCCCGCCGAACACGCCCGCCTCCGCCGGCGTCGCCGACCAGTGCACATCCTTCATATGCGCGTGGAAAATGCGGTCTTTGAATTTGCGGATGAAGGCGATGTAATCCACGCCCTGGTAGCCGAGGTGCGAGGGGTCGTAGTTGAAGCCGAACGCCGGATGGTAATCCAGCGCCTGCAACGCCCGTTCCGCGCTGACGATGTCGAACGCGATTTCCGTCGGGTGCACTTCGAGCGCGAACTTGACGCCGAGTTTTTGGAATTCGTCGAGGATGGGTTTCCATTGCCGCGCGAACTTGGCGTAGCCGTCGTCAATCATCTTTGGCGGCACCGGCGGGAACGAGTATAGCAAGTGCCAGATGGGGCTGCCGGTGAAGCCGTTGACCACGCTGACGCCGAGCTTTTTCGCCGCGCGCGCCGTTTCAATCATCTCCGCCGCCGCGCGTTCGTTGACGCCCTTGCCGTCGCCCCACACGTGCGCGGGCAGGATGGACTTGTGCCGCTCGTCCACGTTGTCGCTGACGGCCTGTCCCAGCAAGTGGTTGGAGATGGAGTAAACACCCAGTCCGCGCTCCTTCAATAGCGCGAGTTTTTTGCCCGTGTAATCCGGCTCGCTGTTGGCGCGCGGCACCTCAAAATGGTCGCCCCAGCAGGCGAGTTCGAGTCCGTCATAGCCGAATTGTTTTGCTTTTTGGGCGAGAACTTCCAGCGGAAGGTCGGCCCATTGCCCGGTGAATAGAGTTATTTTTCTGCTCATAGTAGGGCCATCAGCATGGGAAAAGGGTTGAAAATTGCAACAGAATTTCACCGCAAACCCGCCGGCGCCGCGGTGATGGGAATGTTCCGCCGCTGGTGCTCAACATTACCATCTTTTAATGATTCCGCGCTTGTCTAACGGTGAGGATTTGCCAGAGTTGTTCCGAAAGAAAAAATAATATGAAACGTTTTTTAATCAAAGGTTTTGTGTGGTCGCGGCGGGGTTTGCGGTGTTGTTCGGCTTGCGGCTTGGGTACGGGTATTTGAGCCACCCGGCGCGGCAGAATGATAATGATAGTTGGAGTAATAATGATTCTTACCAAGTCAACAACAGCGGCAATCTACGGCTCAGCAACAGCGGCAAGAGCAATTACGCCAGCATCAAATTTGCAAAAGGCGCGGTGCCAGCGATGCAGGCGACGATTGACCAGAAGTATGAGAAAATCGGCTCGGTGGCGTTGCAGAGCGAGGATTTTGACAAAGATGAAAAAAACATCCGCGACTTAATCAAACAATATGACGCGCTGATTCAATACGAGCAGAGCAACGGGCTGGCGGGCGCTGGAGTTGAGCATCGGCGTGCGGCCGGAGAAATTCGACGAGGTGTTGCAGGAGGTGCGGCGCGTCGGCAGATTGATTTCGCTGCACATCAGCAAGACCGACAAGACCAATGAGTTCAAGGAACTGGAAGCCAAGCGGCTGGCGCTGACCAAGACCCGCGACGCCTTGGTGCAATTGAAAAGCAAGAGCGGCAAAATCGAGGAGTTGGTGAATTTGGAGAATCGCATCCTTGAGGTGGAAAATCAAATCCAAGGGCTTGGCGTCAAGCTCGGCGAGTTCGACGAGACCAACGAATTTTGCACGGTCAAGCTGACCTTGCAGGAAAGCATGACCATCAGCGGCATCCCGCTGGCGCAGCGAATCAAGGTCGCTTTCGAGTGGACAGTGAAAGCCTATCTGGGGCTGATGGTCACGGCGTTATTCGGTTTTCTGGCGTTGCTGGTGCTGGCGGTGCTGATACCGAAAGTCAGGGCGTTGTTCGCGCTGTTCGGTGACAAGTGATTATTCGCAAACTCGCCAGCGCCTCGGTGATGGGAGTGTCCCGCCGCTGACGGTCAGCGGCAGCGTCACTTCCGGTTTTTGACTTCCTCCAAAATTTTGCTCTCATGCTCGGCGAGGGCGTGAAGAGCGCGGTCGTTGCCAAGTCTTGCCGCGCCGCGCAGGCCGTCGGAGGCCACCACCCTCAGCGGGCGGAGGTTCGGGTCTTGCAGGACGGCGATGAAAAAATTAACGGCCTCGGCATTGCCACGGTCAGCGGGATATTGCAACGCGCCGCACACGCTGGAGAGCAGCCAGCCGTGTTTTTCGTAATGCAACAGCGCGTCGAGCGCCTCGCGATTGTCGGCGGCGGCGCCGCGAAAGTCCGGCTCACGCGCGGCGCGTTGCAGCGCGGCGAAGGCGGACGGGCGGTCACCGGCGGCGTCGCCGATGATGTCGAACGCGGCGTGCATCAGCTTCAGGTTGGCGCTCAGCTGCTGATGATCATTTTTCCGGTCAATATCAGCGTAGAGAATTTTGTATTGCGCGTGAATTTCGTCCAGCGCGCCGAGGTCACCGTCAGCGGCGCGGCGGCCCAGTTCTTGCATTTTCAACATTGCCGGATCGGGCGGGTCAGACCACAAGCCGCGCTGTTTGGCATTGCTTTCGGCATATTGGTGCACCGTGGCGACCGGGTCTTTCGTCAGCGCCAGCAGTTGTTCGGCGGGCAGACTCGGATTGGTCGTCAGTCAAGTCCGCACTCGGTCGTCACGGTCAGCGGTGAGTTGCGCGAGTGTCGCCGGCGGTGTGGACGGATTGGTGCCGACACACAGCCGGACGTAGTTGACGTCCATGTCGGCGAGCGCTTGCAAAATTTCCGGCGGCGTGTTCCGGTTGCGAGCCAGTTCGCGCCAAGTTTCGTAACCGTTGACTTGCGTTTGATTTTTTACCAACTCATAAATTTGCGCCAGCTCCGCCGCTGACAGTCGCGGATTGTCGGCGAGTGCGCCCAGCACTTTGAAATTGCCGCCGCTGACCATGACTTTGAACAACTCCGCGAGGTCAGCGTCAGCGAGGGCGGGATTGTCGGCGAGTTTTTCCAGGACGCGCGTGTTCCTCGCCCTCAGCGCCCGGCTTTGCAAACGGCTCAACTCCCCGGCGGGAGTTTGTGGCGACGCGGCGAGCCTGGCCAGCCGCTGCTGGTGCAGGTACCGGCCTGACATCCAGCCGCTGACGGTGAGCGCGAACACGGCGGCCAGCAGCAGCGGCAAATTGGTCACGCGGTTGTCCGCGCTGCGCATGGTTTCCAAAATAAAAAACACGACATATGCCAGCGCCCACGAGACACCCGCGCAGATGAACGTCGCCGCCAGCGTGTAAAACGGCAGGAAGAAATAGGCAATGCCGGCGGTGGAGGATTTGCTGGCGAGAATTCCGTGTTGCGCCCAGACGACAAACGCGGTCACCAGCAGCGTGGTCAATATCAGCATCGTCACCAACAGCGAGCGGGCCGGTGTATGTTTGCGCGCCACTCACACCGTCAGCGCCACCAACGCCGCAAGCAGCAGAATATATGGCAGCACGGCAACCATGAGGAAAAAAATCATGCCGGATTGTCATCCCGTTTTATTTTTTGTGCAATTAAAAACACCGCTGACGGTCAGCGTCAACATTCGCGCAAACTCGCCAGCGCGTCGGTGATGGGGATGTCCCGCCGCCGGCGGTCAAGGAACACGCTGACGTTCACGAAGCCGCAGTCTTGCAACAGCGTCAGCGCCTCCTCGTAATGGTCGGCGACGCGCGACGGTTCGTGAGCGTCAGCGCCGACGGTCATGGGGATGCCGCGTTCGCGGATGGCGCGGATGATGGCGGGCGCGGGGTTCATCTCCGGCACGGTTTTTAGCAAGCCGGAGGTGTTCAATTCCATTGCCACGCCCGTGTCGGCGATGCGGTCGAGCGCGCGGCAAATGTGCGGCATCAGCGCGTCGAGGTTCCAAAATTCGGAGCCTTGGTTTTTCACAATGTCGGGGTGCGAGAGGCAGTCGAACAAGCCCGTCTCCGCCGCGAGCGCGAGCTGGTTGTAATAGCCCTTGTGAAACTCGTGCCAGCCGCCGTGAAAATAGCGCGCGGTGTATTCCTTGATTTGCGGGTGCACGGAGCCGAGGATGTAATGGAACGGGGCGCGCTGGTGCAGTTTTTCGAGCCAGCCTTCCATGCCGGGGAAATAATCGCTCTCCATGCCCGGCAACACCTCGACGCGCCCGCGCCACTCGCGCCGGGCGTCGGCGATGAGTTGCAAATACTCGTCGAACTGCTCCGGACGCATCCGCACATGGGCGGAGAAATTATCCGGCATCGGGCTGTGGCAGGTGACGATGACGCCCTTCAAGCCGCGCCGTTGGGCGACGGCGGCGTATTCGCCAGGCTGGCCGTCAGCGTGCCGGCAGAGCGGCGTGTGCATGTGCGTTTCGTAGAGCAAGGGCATGAGCGCAGATTAAACCACGGATGAGCGTGAGTGAACACTGTTAATTAAAACTTGCGCGACGCGCGGCGGGATTTAAACTGATATTTGTAACGAAAGGAAATTTATGGCTTATACTTTGCCGCCCCTTGGCTACGCATTCAACGCGCTGGAACCTTGTCTCGACGCGCTGACCATGGAAATTCACCACGACAAACACCACGCCGCTTACGTGAATAATTTGAACAAGGCGCTGGAAAACCAACTCGAACTCGCCGCGCTGCCGGTGGAAAAATTGATCGCCAACCTCGGCGCCGTCCCTGAAACCATCCGCGGCGCGGTGCGCAACAACGGCGGCGGACACGCCAACCACAGCCTGTTTTGGCGGACGCTGACACCGAACGGCGCGAAAGCCCCGGCCGGCAAACTCGCCGCTGACATTGACGCCGCGTTCGGCAGTTTCGACGCGCTGAAGGACGCGGTTGAAAAGGCCGGCGCCGCGCGATTCGGCAGCGGCTGGGTGTGGCTCGTTGTCGCTGACGGTGGCAAGCTCGCAGTCACCAGCACCGCCAACCAAGACAGCCCGCTGATGGAGGGGGTGCGGCCCGTCTTCGGTATTGACGTATGGGAGCACGCCTACTATTTGAAATACCAAAACCGCCGCCCCGATTATCTCAAGGCAATTTGGAACGCCCTCAACTGGGACGAAATCGCGAAAATTTACGAGTATTGACAACACTGACACAACCAAAGCGCTGACGATGTGCCCGCCGTCAGCGCTTTGTGCGCATGAATTACCTGACAAGCTTCAGCGAGAGGGGATAAGCGGTATCAACGCTCCGTCAGTCGAGGGCTGCGAGCGAATTGCCCGGGCGCTGAGCGTGAAAGATTTGTTCGATTTCCAACGGCAGAATCTTCCACCCAACACAATCGCTTGAAATAATCGGTTGTTCCGCCGACAATCTTGTGTGATGAAAAAAATTCCACCTCTGCTGTTGCTGCTGTGCGTGTCACTGTCAGCGCACCCCGTCCGCATTGACGCCGGCAAATTGGTGGCGGACGCCCGCGGTCAAATCGGCGCCACCCTGGCCTATGACTCCGCCTACCGCCGCCTGTCTTATCCCAACGGAGACGTGCCGCTGGCGACGGGCGTGTGCGCCGATGTCATCGTGCGCGCCTTGCGCGGGCAGGGGGTCGATTTGCAAAAATTAGTGCACGAGGACATGACGAAAAATTTTGCGAGGTACCCGCAACGCTGGGGATTGAAAAAGCCGGACGCCAACATCGATCACCGCCGCGTGCCGAATTTGATGACGTTTTTCACCCGCGCCGGCAACGCCCTCGCCGTCAGCGCCAACCCGCGCGACTACCGCGCCGGCGACATCGTGGCATGGAACCTGAACGCCAGCGGCGTCCTTCCGCACATCGGCATTGTCTCCGGCCAGGCGACCGCTGACGGTGAGCCGTTGATTATTCACAACATCGGCGGCGGCGCGCGCGAGGAGGCGGTTTTGTTCCGCTACAAAATCATCGGTCATTATCGCTTGCGATGAAAAGCGAGCGGCCGCTGATGATGAGCGTCAGCGGCCCGGGCTTTTTTACAGGCTGTCGCCGAAATCCAGGCGGAATTTGGCGGCCAGTTTTTGCGGCCAGTCGCTCGTGGGGGCGAGGCGTCCGTTGAAAAATCGCAACACTGGCGGTTCCTCGATGAATTTCAGACCGCCGACCAGCGCGCGGTTTTGATAGAGCCAGTCAAGGCGGTCAAGGACGTATTTAGTTTGCGACAGAGTGCAGACGCGGCG
>JAITHY010000232.1 GCA_031279715.1 Verrucomicrobiales bacterium
ATCCACACCGTTCTTGCGCGTCGCGTCAAACCAGCGCGTCACATACGCGCCCCAAAACGTGATGTGGTCGTCGTAATTGTCAAAACCGTTCGTGCGCTCGGTCACCGGCTTGGTGAGAAACAATGTCGCCTGCCAGTCGCGGCTGTTGAACAACGCCTCAAAACCATCAAAACGCAACGGGATGTTGGGCGAGGCGCGCGTCGCCACCAACCGCCCCGCGCCAAGGCTCATGCCGAAACGACCCACACGCAACACCACGCTCTCACCGTCAGCGCCGCGCCATGGCGTGAACTCGGCAAAGGCGAACAGCAAATCAACCGGGTCATCCTGCGTTGGCGGCGCTGACAGTGAGCCGCCTTGAGCCAGGCCGGAAATGCCCGCGGCGTACACCCGCGCGCGGTCGCCCAAATGCCAGTCCGTGGAAAACACAAGACGCTGCAACCAATAAGTGTTGTAATCGCCACGCAGGCCAAAACCCGGATTCGCCGCGCCCTCAAACCGTTCGCGCACCTCGCCGCCAATGCTCAAGTACCACGCGGGATTGCCCGTCATCAGCGGGATGTAGTTCACCGTGTCAAACAGGTCGCCCGCGCGCTGACGGTCAGCCTTGGCGAGATGGGAATAATCCTCGTCAAAGCGCAAGGCCTTGTAGGCAGGCGGCTTGGCGGCGGGCACGGCATCCAGCCCGCCTCCCGCCATCAGCGGCAATCCTGGCAGCATGAACATCAACCAGAGCTTGCGCGGCAAAGTCATGGGTCATTTTCCGGCGTTGAGATACGGAGTTTTGTCCCGCTTGACCAAGTCACCGCTGACGGTGAGGAGACCCGCGCCGACTTGTTTCACCGCGTCGTCGAAAAACGCGGGGCCGGCTTCAATGACCAGCCGTTTGACCGCGAATTTCGGCGCGAGTTTTTGCGCCTGTAATTTCAACTCGGTGTCGTAGGCTGACAACCACTCGCTGACGAACACGCGGTCGCCTTCGCCGACGGGAATGACCGAGTTGCCCTGGTCGCGAATGACCGGCGCCCACGCAACATGGGCGGCCTGCAACCGCACGGCCTCGCGCGCCGCGACGCGCCCGACCACTTTTAGCGAATCCACCGACAGCGCCGCCTCATCCCCCAGCCCGATGAGCATGAAGCGCTTGGCGGGGATGCTGCCCTTGGGCGGCGCGAACAACAGCGTCTCGCCCAGCTCGCCGACAAACTCGCCTCGATTTCGCAACGCCGACAGCAAGCCGCTCAAATGCTTGTCCGTCTCAGCGGCCGCGCCTTCGTACACGTCGCCGCTGTCCTTGTGCTTGAACAGGCAGATGATTTGCAAATCCGCGGCCTGCATGTACGGGCCGACCATTTTGATGGAAACCTGCACACCCAGCGGTTGGTCCGTGAAAATGTGCTCCTTCGGCGCGTCGGCGGCGGTGAGGGTCAGCGTCAGCCAGGCCAGCGCGCCGCTGATGATGAAAAGTTTGCGGTTCATGAGGATGCTCCGGTTGGCCATCGTCAGCGGCGAAATCACACCGCCGCTGACGATGCGCTTGGTGTCAGTGTTTTTTGTCCGCGGGAACCACCTGCGGTTTAAGAGCCGACTGCGGCGCGTGATGCACCATCGTGTACGCATATTCCACGCCGATACCGTAAGCGCCGCCCTGTTTCTTAAGCAAGCCCATCAGGTTGTCATAGTGCTCGCGTTTCGCCCAGTCGCGCTGGAACTCCAGCAACGCGCCAATGGTCGTCAGCCGCACCGCGCCGGCCTGCACCATGCGCGAGAGGGCCGCCTCGTGCGCTGACGGTGAGGTCGCGCCGCAACAGTCCTCGACGACATACACGTTGTAGCCCGCGCCGAGCATTTCAATCGTCGGCCACGTGATGCAGACTTCCGTCCACAGGCCGGTCATGATGATGTTCTTGCGCCCGGTCGCCTCAATGGCCTTGCGGAACTCTTGGGAGTCCCACGAGTTCATCGAGGTGCGCTCAATCACCGGCTGGCCGGGGAACACGTCGAGCAGTTGCGGCCAAATATAGCCGCTGAACGACTCCGTCTCCACCGCGGTCAAAACGGCGGGCACGTTGAACTCCCTCGCCACTTTCGCAAAAAGCGTGACATTGTTAATCAGTGTCGCGCGGTCAATGCTGTCAACGCCGAACAGCATTTGGGGTTGGTGATCAATGAACACGACCGCCGCGTCTTGCGCCGTGTACAATTTATGATACTGATTCATATTTTTTTCTTTCTAGTTTGGATTTACTGCAAGTCGAACAAAATAAAATGCGCCCCTGTCCGCGAAGTCAGCGTCAGCGCCGCCTCCCCGCTCACCGCCGCGCCGTCGCCCGCTGACAATGCCGCGCCGCTGACCGTGAGGTCGCCGTCAATCAACTGCACCCACCCATGGCGCGTCACCGTCAGCGGATAGTCAACGGCCCGGCCCGCCGAGAGTTTGCCGACGAACAGCCTGGCGTCCTGATTAATCGGGATGGATTTGTCCGCTCCGTCGGGCGAGGCGATCATCGTCAGCGCGCCCAATTTCGCATCGGCAAAAGATTGTTGCGCGTAATCCGGTGTCACTCCCTTGCGCGACGGCAGCAGCCAAATTTGTAGAAAATGCACCGGCTCCGAATCCGAGTCGTTAAACTCGCTGTGTGAAATCCCCGCGCCCGCCGAGATGCGCTGCACCTCGCCCGCGCGCATCACCGCCTGGTGCCCCATGCTGTCGCGATGCCGCAACGCGCCGCTGATGACATAGCTGATGATTTCAAAATCCTTGTGCGGATGCGTGCCGAAGCCCATGCCCCCAGCCACGCGGTCTTCGTTAATCACTCGCAAACTGCGAAATCCCATGTGTTGCGGATCGCAATAATCGGCGAAAGAAAAAGTGTGACAAGTGTTCAGCCAGCCGTGGTTGAAGTGGCCGCGCTCCTGGGCAGGACGAATTTTAATCATAATTTTGTTCCTCGTTTCACAAATAATATTTTTTCCGGCTCATTTGGTCGTTTAAAAAGACACACCCGAATAATTCACAATCGCCAGCTTGCGCCGGGAATTGATTCGAGAAAAAAGAAAAAAACAATCCGCAATTCCGTTTTTGGCATCACTATTAAACTTGGAGCGTTTGAACGCAGTTAGCGGCAACTGAC
>JAITHY010000248.1 GCA_031279715.1 Verrucomicrobiales bacterium
TGATAGACGCCGGAGGTTTTCACGCGCATGGGCCAGCGGGCGGAGTCGCTGGCGTTGACCCAGTGGCCGAGGTTGGGCGGCTCATTTTCCAGCCGGAGGCTGTTGCCCTTGATGATGGCGTGTTCGGCGGTGAAGGTCAGCGCGCCGTCAGCGTCCGGCTGGACAGGCGGCGGGGAGTTGGATTTGCAAGCCGTCGGGGATTTTGCTGACCGTCAGCGGGCGCGAGGGCTGGGTGAGGAGGCTGGCTTTGGTGACTTGAGCGCCAGCGGGGACGTGGAGTTGACCATCATAAATGGCTGCGCGGATTTGAACATGGCGAAGCCGTCGTGGTGTTTGGCGGTGATGATGAGGTAGCGCATGCCGGCGGCCTTGGCGAGCGCGACCCATTCGTCCGCGTTGAACTTGACGGGATTGAATTGCGCCGTCAGCGCCGAATAGTCGGCGACGGGGATGGACATGGATTTCATAATCCACTCGCCATTGTGGCTTTTGGGGGACTGCCCCTGCCACACGCCGGCGGGCACGGCATAGACGCCCCAATGGATGAACATGCCAAAGCGCGCCACCACGCCAGCCGCGCGTCACGGTCAGCGGCGCTTTCCGTGTCCTGCGCTGACGGCACGGGATGCGCCGCGCTCATGGTCAGCGCCACCATCATCAACCCCACCGTCAGCCATGAGCGGAAAATTTTCATGCGCGGCAACTTTAACGTCCGCCGCCGCGCGCTGGCTATGCACAAAACCACTTTTTTTATGGACGAAACCATTATTTGTAAAAACGCCTTGCGATTGAAAAAAAAAAAGGGAGAATAGCCGCCATGTCCCGCTCCACATTCGCCAACCAACTGCAAGTCTTCACCGGCAGCGCCAACAAGGAACTCGCCCAGGCCATCGCGGATTTTGTCGGCGTCCCGCTGGGCAACGTCACCGTCAGCGCCTTCCCCGATGGCGAGAGTTTTGTCAAATACGAGGACAACATTCGCGGCAACGACGTCTTTATTGTCCAGCCCACCTGCCCGCCCACCAATCATCATTTGATGGAACTGTTCATCATGATTGACGCCGCCCGCCGCGCCAGCGCCGCGCGCATCACCGCCGTGATTCCGTTCTTCGGCTACGCCCGCCAGGACCGCAAAGACCAGCCGCGCGTCCCCATCACCGCCAAACTGGTCGCCAATCTCCTCACCACCGCCGGCGCCGACCGTGTGCTGACGATGGACTTGCACGCGCAACAAATCCAGGGCTTTTTCGACATCCCCGTCGACCACCTCTACGCCGCGCCGGTCTTTTACAAATACTTGCTGACCAAAAAACCGGAAAACCTCACCGTCGTCACCCCCGACGTCGGCGGAATGAAAATGGCGGCGGCCTACTCGCAAGTGCTCAACGCCGGCCTGGCCATCGTCGCCAAGCGCCGCATCAGCGCCACCGAGACCGAGGCCATCAACATCGTCGGCGACGTCGCTGACCGTGACATCCTGCTCGTCGATGACATGACCGAGACCGCCGGCACCTTGACATCAGCGGCAAAAATCCTCACCGCCAACGGCGCGAAAACCATCTACGCCGCTGTCAGTCACGCCATTCTGAATGAGAAAGCCGAGTCGCGCCTAAAGACCTCGCCCATCAAGGAACTCATCACCACCAACAGCACCCCCGTCCCGCAAATCCCCGGCGTCAACATCACCGTCCTGAACGTCGCCGAACTCCTCGGCGAGGCCATCAAACGCATCCACTACGGCGAATCCGTCTCCTCGCTGTTCAACGTCGGCAACGGGAAGAAAATGGGATTTTAACCAGCGCCATTCCGCAAGCCTTCGCAACCGGAGTTTTTGCTTGGTCAAACCGCTGACGCTCGCTAACATTGGCGCATGGCCACCCCTGAATTTCATTATCAGAAAATGTTCCCGCTTAGCGCGGACAAGACCCAGTACCGCCCGCTGACCGGGGATTTTGTGTCGGTCGAAAAATTCGGCGCGGAGGAAATCCTGCGCGTCAAACCCGAAGCGCTGACATTCCTCGCCAACCAGGCTTTCAAGGAAATCGCCTACTACCTCCGCCCCGCGCACTTGCAACAGGTCGCCGCCATCCTCGACGACCCCGAGGCGTCCGAGAACGACCGCAACGTGGCGCTGACCATGCTCCGCAACGCCGAGGTTTCCGCGCAAGGCATCCTGCCGTTCTGCCAGGACACCGGCACCGCCATCATCGTCGGCAAAAAGGGACAGCGCGTCTGGACGGGCGCTGACGATGAGGAATTCCTCTCGCACGGCGTTTACAAAACCTACACCGAGGAAAATCTGCGCTACTCGCAAAACGCCCCGCTGACGATGTGGGACGAACAAAACACCGGCACGAACCTGCCCGCGCAAATCGACCTGTATGCCACCAATAGTGACGAGTATTCATTCCTCTTCATCGCCAAGGGCGGTGGCTCGGCGAACAAAACGTATTTGTACCAAGAAACCCGCGCCACCGTCGTGCCCGGCGTGCTGGAGAAATTCTTGACCGAAAAAATGCTGACGCTCGGCACCGCCGCGTGCCCGCCCTACCACCTCGCGTTCGTCATCGGCGGCACCTCGGCGGAGACCAACTTGAAAACGGTGAAACTCGCCTCGACAAAATATTACGACGAACTGCCGACCACCGGCAACGAGCACGGGCGCGCCTTCCGCGATGTGGAGATGGAGGTAAAAATGCTGGCGGCGGCGCGCCGGTGCGGCTTCGGCGCGCAGTTTGGCGGCAAATACTACGCGCTTGACGTGCGCGTCATCCGCCTCCCGCGGCACGGCGCCTCGTGCCCCATCGGCCTGGGCGTGTCATGCTCAGCGGACCGCAACATCAAGGCGAAAATCAACCGCGCAGGCCTCTGGCTCGAACAACTCGAACACAATCCGGCCAAATACATTCCCGAACAATACCGCCGTTTCAACGCTGACGCTCACGCCAAATTTGTGCGGATTAACCTGAACCAGCCAATGACGGAAATTCTCGCCGAGCTTGACCGCCATCCGGTGACAACACCGCTGATGCTCAGCGGCACCATCATCGTCGCCCGCGACATCGCGCACGCAAAGCTCAAGGAACGCCTCGATCAAACCGGCGGCCTGCCGCAATATTTCAAAGACCATCCGGTGTACTACGCGGGGCCGGCGAAAACCCCGGCGGGCCTGCCCTCCGGCTCCTTCGGTCCAACAACCGCGGGCCGCATGGACAGCTACGTCGATTTGTTCCAACAACACGGCGGCTCGCTGATCATGATTGCGAAAGGCAACCGCGGCAAACAAGTCACGGATGCCTGCAAAAAACACGGCGGTTTCTATCTCGGCGGCATCGGCGGCCCCGCCGCGCTGCTGGCGCGGGAAAACATCAGAAAAGTCGAAATCGTCGAATACCCCGAACTCGGCATGGAAGCCGTCTGGAAAATCGAAGTCAAGGACTTCCCCGCCTTTATTCTGGTGGACAACAAAGGCAACGATTTCTTCCAGCAAATCAACTGCGGCTGCGGACATTGACGCAAACAAACCTCCCTTTCATCGTCCGCATCAACCTTCCGCCACCCTTTTCCCCCGCTGATTATTACCAATTTGTAATCACGCGGAAATGTTGCGGTCAGGTTGGCGTGGCAGGCTTCCTGTCATGCAGTCAATGCGCAATCAAAAGGCGGGCGGAATGGCGGCGGGGCTTTACTCCCTTTTTGCCCCGGCGGTGTTCGCCAGCCTTTTTTCCGGCGCGGGGGCCTGGGCGCAAACCGCCCAGCCCCCGCCGCCGGTTTTTGCGCCCGCCGACGGCCAGGACATCGCGGACATTCACGGGATTTGGGTGCCGCAGTATCAGCAATATTTTTGGCCAACGCTGACAGTCATCGCGGCGCTGCTCATCATCAGCGGATTGACATGGTGGCTCGTGCGCTGGCTCAAATCACGGAAACCGACGCTGACACTGCATCAAATTATCATGCAAAAATTGGCGCAATGCCGCGCACTCATCGCCGATGGCAACGCGCGTCTGTTCTCCGGCGTGGTGTCCGACATTGTGCGCGGCTATCTGGAACAGCGCTTCGCCGTGCCGAGCGCGCACCAGACCACGGAGGAATTCATTCGCTCCGCCGCGCAAAACGCTGACGGTGAGCTGGCGCCGTATTTGCCGCAATTGCGGGATTTTCTCAGCTACTGCGACATGGCAAAATTTGCCCGCTCGGAATTAAACGTCGAATTAATGAGCTTAATGCTGGCGAGCGCGGAAAAATTTGTCGAGGCAACCCGGCAGGTTTCCGCTGACCGAGCAACGGAGGCAACCTCATGACGCGATTTCTCCATCCCGAGGCGCTCTGGCTGCTGGCGGCGCTGCCCCTGTTGGCATGGTGGGGGGGGCGGCGCGGAAAGGAGGCGACGATTTTGTTTTCGTCAACGTCAGTGGCGCGGCAAGTCGGCGCGCCGCGAAAATCGGCGGCGGGCTGGTTCGCCATGTCGCCGCGGCTGCTGGCGCTGACGCTGTTCATCATCGCGCTGGCACGCCCGCAACTGGGCCGGCAAACCCAGGACGCCCAGGCGAACGGCATCGACATCATGCTGGCGGTGGACTTGAGCGGCTCAATGCAGGCGCTGGATTTCAAGCTGAACGGACAGCCGGCCAGCCGCGTCGAGGTGGTGAAATCGGTCGTGAAAAATTTCATCGCGCAACGGCCCGATGACCGCATCGGCGCGGTGGCGTTCGCCGGCTACGCGCACTTGGTCTCGCCGCTGACGCTGGACCACGACTGGCTGGAGCAGCGACTCAGCTCGCTGGACACGGACAAAATGGCGGCGGACGGCACGGCCATCGGCAGCGCCATCGCCACGGCGGTCAACCATTTGCGCGACCAGAAAAGCAAGTCGCGCATTATCATTCTGCTCACCGACGGCGTGAACAACGCGGGCGCGGTCACGCCGCTGACGGCGGCGGACTTGGCCCAGGCAATGGGCATCAAGGTGTACACCATCGGCGCGGGCACGCGCGGCGAGGCGCTGACGCCCGCCACAGACCAGTTCGGACGCAAAGTCACCGTGCCGATGAAGGTGGACATCGACGAGGACACGCTGCGGCAAATCGCGGAGCAAACCGGCGGCCAGTATTATCGCGCCACGGACACGGACACTTTGAAAAACATTTACGCTGAAATCAACGCGATGGAAACGACAACACGGGCTGTCAAAAAATTCGAGAGCCTCCGGGAGTTGTTTCATTGGCCGTTGTTGGCGGGGCTGGCGGCGCTGCTGCTGGAAATTGCGCGCGCCGAGGCTCTGGTACGGAGGTTGCCATGACCTTTGCCGCGCCAAACTGGTTGTACGCCGGGCTGACGGCGGCCGCGCTGCTGGCGGGATTGTTCTGGTGGGCTGACCGTCAGCGGCGGCGGGCGCTGGCGGCGCTGGTGTCGCGGCATTTGCTGGCGGCGCTGACGGTGAACTTTTCCCCGCGGCGCCGGTTGGCGAAGCGGGTGCTGTTCATCAGCGGCGTCGCGTGTCTGTTCGTCGCTCTGGCGCGGCCGCAATATGGCCACCGGTGGCAGGAGGTGAAACGCAAGGGAATTGACCTGGTCGTGGCGGTGGACGTGTCGCGCAGCATGCTGAGCGAGGATGTGAAGCCAAACCGCCTGGAGCGCGCCAAACTGGCCATCCGCGACTTGGCGGAACTCGCTGACGGTGACCGGCTGGCGTTGATTCCGTTCGCCGGCAGCGCCTATGTGATGTGCCCGCCGACGCTGGACTACGACATGTTTTTGCAATCGCTCGACGCGCTGTCACCGGACGTGATGCCGCTGCCGGGCACGGACCTCGCCGCGGCGCTTCAAGCGTCCGGGGATTTGCTGGACAAGGCGGCGGGCGGACGCAAGATTGTGCTCTTGTTCACGGACGGCGAGGATTTGGAAGGCGCGGCGCTGGCGGCGGCGAAGCGGGCGGCGGCGCGGGACATTGTGATTTACACGGTCGGCGTCGGCACGGCGGCGGGGGATTTGATACCGGTCACCGGCAGCGGCGGCGGCGTGGATTTTTTGAAGGACGAAAGCGGCAAGATTGTGAAATCACGGCTGGACGAGTCAACGCTGAAAAAAATCGCCGGGCTGACCGGTGGCGCGTACATCCTGCAAAACTCACGCGGCGGCGTGGAGGAATTGTATCACGACAAAATCAAGATTATTCCGAAACAGGAATTGAGCAGCCGCATGGAAAAAATTCCGCTGGAACGCTTCGTGTGGCCGCTGCTGGCGGGCATTGCCCTGTTGGCGGCGGAATTTTTGACGCGCGAACGGACATCGCCATGGTTCACCCGCAAGGCAACGCTGATGGTGACATTGCTTGGCGTGTCACTGTCAGCGGCTCAGGCGGCGCCGCTCCTGGATGAGCGCGATCAAAAAACGTACTCCCGACTCGCGGAAAAATACGCGGCGAAGTCGGCCGGGAACCCGGATGACCCGGTGTTGCATTACAATCTCGGCACGGCCAATTACAAGCTCGGTCATTACGAGGCGGCGGCGGATGAGTTTCAAAAGGCACTGTCAGCGGCTGATGTAAAGTTGCAAAATTTCGCCTATTACAATCTCGGCAACGCGCAATACCGGCGCGGCGAGCCAACCGAAAAAACCGATCCGGAGAAGACGCGCAATTGGTGGCGACAGTCGGTGCAGGCCTACCAAGGCGCGTTGCAACTGGACGCTGACGACGCGCAGGCGAGGCAGAATCTGGAGTTTGTGCAAAAACGGTTGAATGAATTGCCGCCGCCGCAACAAAATCAAGACGAAAAAAATCAGGATGACAAAAAAGACGGACGGCAAAACGACCAACCCCAGCAAAATCAGCAACAAAATTCGCGGGAACAAAACCGCCAAAACAAGGACGTCCAGGATCCGCGGCAGCAACAATCCGGCGCTGACGGTGACCAGCGAAAAAAGCAGGGCGCTGACCATGACAAAAATCAGCAAAACCAGCCGCCGGACCAAAAACCGGACGGCGAGCGGAAAAAAGACGACGGTCAGCGGCAACCGAACAACGCCGACGACGAAAAAAAAACGGCTGACCATCAGCGGCCATCCCAACCGGCGAAGTCCGGCGGCCTGACCAAGGAACAGGCGCGCGCCGCGCTTGACGCCTTGAAGGGCGAGGAGAAACCTTATAACATCATGATGCCGAATTACCGGAGCGCCGACCCGCAGACGCGGCGGCAGGGAAAGGATTGGTAATGAAAAATTTTCAGTTTGCAATTTTCACTTTGCGAAAAGTCGCGCTGACGTTGCTCGCGCTGACGGTGACGGTGAGCGCGGAGAGCGGCATCAGCGCGCGGTTGAACCGGGACACCGTCGCGCTCGGCAGCTCGGCGACGCTGCAACTGGAGGTGCGCGGCGACACCCTCGGCGCGCTGACCGTGCCGCAGGTGGCCGGCTTGCAACTGGAGCAGATCGGCTCGTCGCGGCGCAACAATGTTTCATTTTCATTCGGCAACGCCGGCAGCGCCTCGTCACGCGAAACCATCGTGCAAATCGGCTTCCGCGTGGTGCCGCAACGCGACGGCAGCTTCACCATTCCGCCGTTCACCTGCGAGATTGACGGCAAAACTTACGCCACCCCGCCGCTGACGCTGACCGCGCTCAAGGACAGCGCGGCGGCGACGCAGTTCGCCAACGCCGGCTCACCATCAGCGGCAACGCCAGCGGCGGCGCCAGCGGGGCAGACCGCCGCGATTTTCGGCAAAATCACCGGCGTGCCGGAAAAAATGTACGTCGGCCAGATAACACCCGCGACGGTCACGTTTTACGTCAACCGCCACGCGAATTTGCAAATCGGCCAAATCGGCCTGCCCTCACTCAAACACGACGCCTTCGCCGCGCCCGCGCCACGCCCCGACGAGGTGCGGCAGCAACAGGACAACGCTTACCATGTGTTCAGCACGGTCGTGCCGCTGACCGCCATCAAGGAGGGCCGGTTCGAGCTGGCCGCCGAGTGGGCGCTGACGGTGCTCGTCGCCGAGGAGCCGGGCGGTGGAGACGAGTCCCCGTTCAACCATCCGCTGCTCCGCGGTTTTCTCGGACGGCAGACGCAAAAATCCGTCACCGTCAGCAGCGAGCGGCTGGGCGTCGAGGTGCTGCCCCTGCCGGATGCGGAACGGCCCGCGTCGTTCACGGGCGCGGTGGGCCGGTTCGACGCCACCCTCAGCGCCGAACCCGCCGAGGTGCGCACCGGCGACCCGCTGACGTTGAAGATTTCAATCAAGGGCAGCGGCAACTTTGACCGCATCGCCGCGCCCGCGCCAACCGCCGGCGCAGGATGGAAAACCTATCCCGCCAGCGCGAAATTTGAGTCCGCCGACAGCACGGGCATCACAGGCGTGAAAATTTTCACCCAGGCGCTGATTCCGCAAAACGAACAAGCCAGAATTTTACCCGCCGTGGAGTTTTCTTACTTCGACCCGCTGACGGTCAAGTACGTCACCGTGACCCCGCCGCCGCCGCCCGTGACCGTGCTGCCCGCGGAGCCAGGCGGCGCCCTCGCCCGCCAAGCCGCGGCTCACGGCGCTGACAGTGCCTTGGCGGCCCAAAATCCAGCGCTGGCGCCGATTCGCCTGGAGGAGGGCGCGGTGCGCGCGGACTTGCGTCCGGTGACGGGCACGGCGTGGTTTTGGATGGCGAACGGCGGCTCGCTGTTATTCGGCCTGGCGGGATTTTTGCTGCTGCGGCGTCACCGCAAAACCCTTGACGCTGATTATCAGGCGCGCCGGCAAACCGACCGCCACACCGCGCTGGCGCTGCAAGCGCTCGACACCGCGCTCGCCAACGAGGATTCCGCCGCCTTCGCCGAGGCCGCCAGCCGCGCGTTGCGGGAACATCTTGCGGGTTTGTGGAACTTGCGCGCGGAAAGCCTCACCACCGCGGATGTCCGCCAGCGGCTCGGCGGCGAGGGTGAGTCGGCGCTGGCGTTGTTTGAGGCCGCTGACGCCGTCACCTACGCGGGGCGCCGGCTCAGCCGCGCAGAAATGGTTGATTTTAAGCGACAGGTCAGGGAACAACTCAACCAATCATGACTATGAAAATTATTATGAAAATCAAACCGAGCTTGCTGGCCGCCATGCTATTGTGGACGCCGCTGACGGTGAGGGCGGGCGATTTCGATGCCGCCAACCAAGCCTACGCCGCGCAAAAATACGACGACGCCATTCGCATTTACGAAAATCTGCTGCGGAATGGCAGCTTGTCCGCGTCCGTGTTTTACAACCTTGGCAACGCTTATTATGTGAAGGGCGAAATCGGCAAGGCGGTGCTGGAATATCAGCGGGCGCTGCTGCTGGAACCAAACGCCGCCGATGTCACCGCCAACCTCGCGGCGTTGCGGCATGCCTGGGGCCTGCCAGAGCCGGCGGTGGCGTGGTGGCAAAAACCGCTGCTGATGTTCGGGCGGGACACATGGGCGTGGATTGGTTTCGCGGCGCTGACGGTGACCATGCTCGCCGTGTTTGTGCGCGCCCTGTGGTTGAACTTCAGCGTGCCGGAAAAATGTCCGCTTCGTTTGCTGCACGGCGCCGTCATCGTCAGCCTGTTGCTTTTGCTGTTTGCCGGCGGCGGTTTGTTTGCGCAAAGCGAGCGGCTTGACCGCCAGGTGGTAATGGCCGGTGATGTTGCGCTGAAAGTCTCGCCCTTCGCCGAAGCGGGCAGCATCGCCAGCCTGAAGGAAGGCGACTTGGTCAAGCCGCTGAAACAGCACAACGATTTTGTGTACGTGAAAAACAGCGCGGGTCAAAAAGGCTGGGTTTCCTCCGGCAGTTTGCAAGCGGTGCTGCCGTGAATTGGTCCGTGACCGTCAGCGGCGGCATTGATCAGGCTCACACCTCCTTGCTGGCTATCACGTCCAAACCTTCCACCCAGTCCGCCGCCTTCCTCTGAAAGTCCGTCAGCGCCGGAGCCTTGGCGTGCCGGTCGAGCGACTCCTGGCTGGCCCACACTTCGTAGAAGTGAAACAACTCGGGCTGCCGGAGATTTTGGTGCGCCTTGTAAGCAACGCAACCCGGCTCTTTTTGCACCAGGGCAACGAGGTTTTTCAACTCCGCCAGAACTTGTGAAACACATTCTTTTTTGGCGGTGATTTTGGCGAAAACGGTAACTTCATTCATCGTGTCATCATCCGGTTATGGTTTGAAAGCAATCGCGCGATTATTTTCGGAACACGCTGGACACCGGCCGGCCCAGATGATTGAGTATTTTTTCCATGCTGCGCAAGGTGATGCTTTGCTTGCAATTTTCAAGCCGGTGAACCGTCGAGCTGGTCACCTTGATTTTGGCGGCAAAGTCCGCGTAGTTGCTGTTCCCGCGGGCGGCGCGCACAAAATCGGCGAATTGCCGGTCCAAGGCAGGCTTGATTTTTTCAGTCTTTGCTTTCTTCTTGCTGGAGGTTGCGGCGGCCATAAGGCGCAAAATATAGTCCATTGGGGGCAACGGCGTCAAGTTGATTGTGCCAGCGGCAGACGCAGGGTGAACGTGGAGCCGGCGTTCAATTTGCTGGTAACGCTGATGGCGCCGCCGTGGGCTTGGACAATGGCTTGCACCAAGCTCAACCCCAGGCCCAGGCCACGCTGGCCGCGGCTGTGGTCGGCGCGAAACATCCGCTCCCAGATGCGTGGCAAATCCTGCTCGGAAATCCCCTGTCCGCGGTCGGCAATGGCGAGGCAGCCGCTGCCGGCTTCACGGCTGACGGTCAGCGTGATGTCACTGTCAGCGGGACTGTATTTGACGGCGTTGTCAAGCAGGTTGGCGATGACTTGGTTCAGGCGCACGGCGTCGGCGCGGACTTTGACGCCCTCCGCGCCGCTGACGGTGACGCGGATGTTTTTCTCCTCGGAGACAATCTCGTACAACTCGGCGACGCGCGCGCAAATTTCCCGCAAGTCCACGCCGCTGATGGTCAGCCTCATGCTGCCGGTCTTCGCCTCGGCCACGTCCATCGTGACCTCCAGCATTTTGAGCACATGCTCCGACTCCTCCAAACAATCCGCCAGCCCCTCGCGCAATTCCGCCTCGCCCCCGCCCCCGGCGAGGGCGGACTCGGCGGCGTTGCGCAGGCGCGTCAGCGGCGTGCGGAGGTCGTGCGCGGCGTTGTCGATGGACTCGCGCATCAATTGCATCAGACGCGAGTTTTTTTCCAACAGGCGGTTGAACAGCGCTGACAGTGAGCCGAGTTCGGGGTCGGACGGGCGCAGCGGCACACGGGCGTCGAGATCGCCCTCTTGCAATAATTTTTGCATCGTGGCGCCGAGGTCGCGCAGCGGGCGCGTGGTGCGGTAGGCGATGACCGCCCCGCCGATGAGAATGATGACCGTCAGCGGCAAAACTATTCTGAAAAAAATTGATTTTAACTGGCTGAGAATCAGCGCCGACTCGTTGGAATTTCTGCCGGCCTGCAGGGTGAGCCGGTCGCTGACCCTGACGGTAAACAACGTCCACTGGCTGCGGTTTGGATCGGGGCGGATGGTGAAGGCGCTGACGCCCGGCGTGTCGGGGATGGAACGGATTTGCGCTTGCGTGAGCATGGTGAAATTATGCGGCAAATTACTGTACAAAATACGCTGTTCCACCGGTGTGATGAGGCGCAAAAAAAAGCCGTCGCGCTCCTTGCTTTGCAAGTCTCCGAAACGGTTTTCCAACGCGGGCAGCCCGCCTTGCGCCAGCCAGTTCTGATATTCAGCGAGGCGGGCTTTCAAATAATCCACCTCGCGGTCGCGGATGAATTTCGCCATCGCCAGATAAGTCACGCCGCTGACGATGAGCAGCATGGCGGCAATCAGCATGCCGTACCACAGGGACAGCCGCAGACTCAGGCCGAGGCCGAGTTTATTGTGCATTTTTGAGAACATAGCCCATGCCGCGGATGGTCTGGATCGCGGTTTGCCGGTTGGGAAAATCCTTTTCGATTTTGTTGCGGAGGCGGCAGACGAGCACGTCCACCACGTTGGTTTGCGGGTCGAAATTATAGTCGTACACGTTCTCAAGAATGGCGGTTTTGGTGACAATACGCCCCGGATTCCGCATGAGATATTCGAGCAGGGTGAATTCCTTGCTTTGCAACGGGATTTGCTGCCTGCCGCGTGTGACCTCGCGTTTGAGCAAGTCAAGTCGCAAGTCGCCCACCGTCAGCGTTTGGGAGTCGGGCAGGGCGGCGGCGCGGCGCAACAGGGCTTGAATGCGCGCCAGCAGTTCGGTGAAGGAAAACGGCTTGGTCAGATAATCGTCGCCGCCCGCCTGCAGTCCGCGTACGCGGTCATCGACGGTGTGCCTGGCGCTGAGGATGAGGACGGGGATGGTGATGCGTTTGGCGCGCAGGTTTTCCAGCAATGCGATTCCGTCCATGCCCGGCAGCATGATGTCAAGGACAGCGGCGTCGTACTGCGCGGTGGTGGCGAGATGCAGACCGTCAGTGCCGTTGGCGGTGAGGTCCACGACGAAGCCGTTTTCCCTAAGCCCCTTGGCAATGAAGGAGCCGATTTTTTTGTCATCCTCGACAACGAGCAATTTCATAATTTTTCAAAATACGACGCTGTCGCCAATCGCGGGCAGGCGCAGCGTCTTGTTGGCCTGGCGAAAAAATTCGACGGCCCTGGCTTGGTCAATTTTGATGGGCGGGAAGGTGTCGTAGTGGACGCCGACGATGTCGTCGCACCGGATAAAATCGCTCGCTGTCAGCGCGTCTTCGCAACCCATCGTAAAATTGTCGCCAATCGGCAGAACAGCGAATTTTAATTTTGCCGCCTCGCCAATTAGCCTCATGTCGCAGGTCAGCGCGGTGTCGCCGGAATAGTAGAAAGCTCCGTCGCTGACGGTGACAAGGAAGCCGGCGGGATGACCGCCGTAGGAACCGTCCGGCAGCGAACTGCTGTGGACGGCATTGGTGAGTTTGACCGTGCCGAAATCGAAAACCGCTTTGCCTCCGTGGTTCATGTGGCGCACTTTTGGCGCGCCGCCGGCCGCGGCCCAGTTGGCGACCTCGAACGTCGCGATGACCGTCGCGCCGGTACGCCTGGCGATGGCCACCGCGTCGGCGACATGGTCAGCGTGCCCGTGCGAAAGCAAAATATAATCCGCCTTGATGGAGTCAATATCAAGGTGCGCCGCCAGCGGATTCGGCGTGATGAACGGGTCGAACAACAGCGTCTTCCCCGCCGCCTCGACCGCAAAACACGAATGCCCAAAATAAGTCAGTTTCATGCCAGTATCTTGCCACGGCCAGCGAGCAGGTCAAATGACAGTTTTGTAATCATACGCTGACGGTCAGCGGTACAGCTCTTGCTCGTGCCTGCGCTGTTTTTCAAGCAACTCTTCCTGCCTGCGGAGCGCCCCGGCTTGTTGTTCGGGGTCAGCTTTGGTCAGGCCGCCCAGTCCGGCGGCTTGTTGTTCCTTGGTTTGCGGGCGCAGAAACAAATCGACGCGGCGGAAAATGCCGTCCTCGTCCTGGAAAAATTTCGGGCGGTAGAGATAATAATTCCGGGGCGCGGGCCGGTCGGGAACAGCGTCGAGCGCGGGCAGGTCGGTGACGTTGGGGATGATGAGGTCACGGTCAGCGGGTTTCAGGATGGACGGGTCGGCGCCGGGGCGTTCGATTTCGCGGTAAGAGGTGAAGATGTGGTCGGCGGGCTGGGCGCTGACAAGGAGGTCTTTGGTTTTTTCCAACGGCGCAAAATCTGTCACGGTCAGCGGGGCGCGGATTTTTTCGGCGGGAATAAAATTCCACTCGGACGGGTCGCTGTAGCGGATGTTTTCCGATTCTTGCGGATTGCTGAACCGGTCAAGCTTCGACGCGCGCCAGCCGAGGTAATCGCCGCTGCGCAACCATTCAACGGTGGAGGGGAGCCAGTACGCGCCGGGCACCCAGGCCCACGCGCCGCTGACGGTGTCACGCTTCGTCCAATAACCGTAGTGGTCGGTTATCCACGAGTCATTGTCAGCGCCTTGCCAGGTCCAGCCGTAATCGGTGTAGCGCCACTGACCGTGACGGTACGGCGCCCAGCCCGGCGCGACCTTTGGCTGGTAATCAAATTTATGCGCGGCGTTTTCTTTCCACGCGCCGGAATTTTTCAACGCCTCAAGGACAAAATCAAAATCCACGCGCGGCTGCTCCGCCCAAGCATTCAGGCAAAATCCCGCCACACTGACCGTCACCCATGACCAAAATCGCATCCCTTCATTATTAGCGCATCCGGCGTGAAATACAATCCCCGTCCCGTCTTTGTCCGCGCAATGTTGCAAGAAGCCCGGACTGCGCGAACAAATAGTGATTGCCTCGACCGCGTCGCGGCCTAGGATGGCTCCATGCCTGAGATTGCCAATTATGTGTTGCATGGAGCGGCGAAAATCACGCCGCTGACGTTGAAGAAATTATTGCACGAACTGCCCATGTTGAAGCTGGCGTTCACGCAAATTCACGCGCCGCAGTTTCCTCATTTGGTGAATCAACTGACGTTTCTGGCGGACGTGGTGGAGGATTTCGCCGAGGGTGAGGCGAATGAACTGCCGTACCGCGTGGCGGCGGAGTCGGTGTTCGCGTTGTTGTACGCGCACAAACGCCCGGACTTGATTCCCGATTTTATCCCCAATCTGGGACGCGCGGACGATTCGTCGGTCGTGCGCTCGGTGTTGATTACGCATGAGCGGCATTTTCAGGCTTACGCGGAAAAGCACCGCATGGACTGGCGCGCAATCACGGACAAAGCATAACGCATGAACCGGTCCGGGACGCTGTTGTTGCTGGGCTTGCTCACCGTCAGCGGGCGGGCGTTCACGCTGCCGGACAACGCCCGCGAACTCGTCCTCGGCCTGGCGGATGACTGGCGGGGCACGACGGTTACGTTGCAACGTTATGAACGTCAGCGCGGCGGCCAGTGGCTGGCCATTGGCGGCAAAATTTCCGCGCGCGGCGGGCGGGACGGCCTGGCGTGGGGACGCGGCCTGCATCCGCTGACGATGACGGGCGCGGTCAAACGGGAGGGCGATTGGAAAACGCCCTGCGGGGTGTTTGCCATCGGCGGGGCTTACGGTTTCGCCGCCCGCATTCAAAAACACGGCAGCCTGCCGTATCATCAAATCACGGCGGGTGATTTGTGGGTTGAGGATGCGAGTTCGCCGCATTACAACCGGTTCGTCGCGCTGGGACGTCCGGCCAACAACACGTGGGAGCGCCAGCAGCAAATGCGTTTGAACGACCCGGCGCACCGTTTGAAATTATTTATCGCCCACAATGCCCCGCCGCGGGCGCAACCCGGCGCGGGCAGCGCGATTTTTTTTCACATCTGGCGCGCTGACGGCGCGGTTCCGTCCGCCGGTTGCACGACCATGTCAGCGGCGGATTTGAAAAAACTCGTGGCATGGATTGACCCCGATTGGGAGCCGCTGTACGTGCTGCTGCCGCTGACGGTGTACGAACAAGTCAAAACCGCGTGGCAATTACCATGAGCCTCCTCACCGACATCGGCATCATCCTCGCCTATTTCGCCCTCATCATCAGCGTCGGCTTGTGGTGCGGGCGCGGCAGCCAATCGGTCGAATCTCTTGCCGTCGGCGGGCGCAAGATTCCGTGGTGGGCGGTGCTGGCCTCGCTCATCGCGGCGGAGGTTAGCGCGGCGACGTTTCTCGGCGCGCCGGGCGAGGGTTTTGAACTTCGCAACTTCACCTACGCGCCCCTGGCCATCGGCGCCATCCTCGGCCGCGTCATGGTCAGCTACGTGTTCATCAAGCCGTATTACGATTACCGCGTCATTTCAATTTATGAGTTTTTGCAAATTCGTTTCGGGGTTAAAACCAAAAACGCCGCCTCGCTGATATTCCTCTTCACGCGCGTCCTGGCCAGCGGGACGCGGCTGTACATCGCGGCGGTGATTTTGGTGCTCGGCGTGGAACTGCTCACCGGCGCGCCGCTGACATTGACGCGGGAATTTCTCATCTACGTCTCGGCGCTGACGGTGATTACGCTGCTGACGTGTTTGTACACCGCGCTGGGCGGCATCAAGGCGGTGGTGTGGACGGATCTCATCCAGGCGACGCTGATGTTCGGCTCAATCCTGGCGGCGATTTATATGCTGGCCAGCCGCATCGACGGCTGCTGGTCATCGTTAACGGCGGCCATTGAGCGACCCGCGGTGTTTGACGGCGGCGCGAATTTGCGCGACATCCTCGGCAACGGTTACACACTGTGGGCGGCGTTTTTCGGCGCCACTTTTGTCACGATGGCGACGCACGGCACCGACCAGGACATGGTGCAGCGGATGTTGACGGCGAAAAATTATCACCGCAGCCGGCTCGCCGTCATTGCCAGCGGACTGGCGGACATTCCCATTGTCGCGTGCTTTTTGTTGGTTGGAATATTATTGTACATTTTTTATCAACAACATCCCGACCCGAATTTGCCGGATAAAAATCCGCATGTTTTCGCCTATTATATTTTGCACGAATTGCCCGCCGGTGTGCGCGGCATTCTGGTCGCGGGATTGTTTGCGACCACGATGGGTTCGCTGAGCACGGCGCTCAACGCCTTGTCCACCAGCTTCGTGCAAGACTGGTATGTGCCGTATTTTCGCGGCGCCGCCGACCGCGAGCAGGTCAGCGTCATGCGCCGGGCGACCGTCGCCTTCGCCGTGGCGCTGATTGCGGTCGGCGCGCTGACCGCGTGGGTCGTGCTGACCGTGCCAAAATCGCGCATCATTCCAATCGTGCTCGGCGTGTTCGGTTACACGTACGGGCCGCTGCTCGGCGTATTCCTCGTCGGGATGCTTACCAAGCGGCGCGGCAGCGAGACCGGCAATCTCATCGCCATCGTCAGCGGCTTGCTGGCGGTGACGTTTTTCAGCGGCCTGTACACGAACCTCCCGCTGCTGTTCGGCAATCCCGCGTGGCCGCGCCCCGGCTGGCTGCCGCCGCTGGCGTTCCCGTGGTGGATTACACTCGGCACTTTGGTTACGCTGGCCGTGAGCCTGTGCTGGCGCACGCCAAAGGAAAAACCATGAATTTTTATGAATAATCCCCATCCCCTCGCCCGTTTGAAAAAAATCATCGCCCGCCTGCGCGCGCCGGACGGCTGCCCGTGGGACCGCGAGCAAACGCACGAGTCGCTCAAGCCGCAAATCATCGAGGAATGTTACGAGGCGGTCGAGGCGATTGATGACGCTGATGATGAGCATTTGAAAGAGGAGTTGGGCGATGTGTTGATGCACGTTGTGTTTCACGCGCAACTGGCGGCGGAGCGAGGGGCGTTCACGCTGGAGGATGTTGTCAATGGTATTTCGGACAAGTTGGTGTTCCGCCATCCGCATGTGTTCGGCGACAAAAAGGTCGCCGGCAGCGGCGAGGTGGCGCGGCAGTGGGACGAGTTGAAACAACGGGAAAAACCGGGGCGCACGGGCGCGCTCGACGGCGTGGCGCGGTCGCTCCCGGCGCTGATGCTCGCAACGGAAATTCAAAAACGCGCCGCCAAGGTCGGTTTCGACTGGCCGTCCGCTGACGGTGCGCTGGAAAAAGTGCGCGAGGAAACCGGCGAGTTGGAGCGGGTGTTGAACGACCCGTCACGGTCAGCGGACGAACTCGGCGATTTGTTTTTCTCGCTGGTCAACCTTGCGCGCTTTTTGAACATCAACCCCGAACTCGCCGCCCGCGCCGCCAGTCAGAAGTTCATCCGCCGCTTTGAGTGGATGGAGCAAAATTCCGCCGCGCCGCTCAAGGGGCGGTCATTGTCAGCGTTGGATGAGTTGTGGGCGCAAGCCAAGCGCGCCGTGGGATAAAAAAAGACGCTGACAGTGAGGTTCACCGTCAGCGTCCTGAAAAATCCGTGAGATTTATTTGATGAGGTTCAGCGAGTACGGATATTTGCCGTCCTCGCCCTTGTTGGCTTTCAGCGCGTTGATGATGCTGAAAACCAACCCGCCCAGCCAAATCAGCAAATACAGCAGCGACACCAAACCCGCCAACGTCACCGAAATGAATCCAACGACAATGGTGACGATGACCACGGCAATGTAAGCGGCAAACACGGTAATTTGAAAGTTAAGCGCGGTCCTGGCTTCTTGCACGGCAAAACCGCCTTGTTCTTTCTTCACGAGCCACAGGATTAGCGGGCCAAGCCATCCGGTAAACGCGCCCAGCAGGTGGGCGACCAATCCTAGGGTTTTTTCTTGAGGGTTATCTGTAGGCATATGTTTTTTCTTTCTAGTTGTTGTTTGGGGGATTCTGGTCCTTAAAACCAGTTTTTGTTAGTTACATAAGTATTAACAAAATATTCATCTTTCTTGGTCAGACATCATTTTGACTTCAACCTTTCAACCGCACGCTATGAAAACAATTTTTCCCGTTTCGCGCAAGTCCAAAATTCCACTTGCCCCGCTGACCCTCACCTTTAACCTTGTCTTATGCCAGAACCCGCCAACCGCGCTTACTTTCGCGTCCACGGCCGTGTCCCGCTCAACGGCGTCATCCGCCCGCAAGGCAACAAAAACGAGGCGCTGCCGCTGCTCGCCGCGTGCTGTCTCACGGACGAACCCGTCACGCTCGAAAACCTGCCCCCCATCGAGGATGTCAAAATCATGCGGCAAATTTTGGCGCGCCTCGGCGCTGATGTTCACACCGCCGCTGACGGCGACATCGCCGAGACCGTCACCGTCAGCGCCGCGACAAAACCGTTCTGGCGCCTGCCCGACGACCTCGCCGGCCAGTTGCGCGGCGCCATCACCCTCGCCGGTCCGCTGCTGGCCCGGCGCGGCAAAGTCTTCCTCCCGCGACCGGGCGGCGACCGCATCGGCCGCCGGCGGCTCGACACCCACATCCTCGCTCTGCAAGCCCTCGGCGCAAAAATCAAAACCGGCCAGAACGGTTTTGAAATCACCGCGAAAAAACTGACCGGCGCCGACCTTCTGCTCGACGAAGCCTCCGTCACCGCCACGGAAAACATCATCTGCGCCGCCACGCTCGCTGACGGTGACACCGTCATCCGCAACGCCGCCAGCGAGCCGCATGTACAGGGCCTGTGCCGCCTGTTGAACAGCATGGGCGCGAACATCGGCGGCATCGGCTCGAACATCCTCACCGTCAGCGGCGTCAAAAAATTGCACGGCGCGCGGCACCGCCTCTCGCCCGATTACCTCGAGGTCGGCAGCTTCATCGCGCTGTCAGCGGTCACGCGCGGGGAAATTCTCATTGAGGACGCCGACCTGCCCAACATCAGAATGATTCGCCAGGTTTTTTCCCGCCTCGGCATCCACACCGTCGAACAGGGAAAAAATTTACTCGTCCCCGGCAAACAAAAACTCCGCGTCCGCAACGACCTCGGCGGCGCCATCCCCGCCATTGACGATTCCCCGTGGCCCGCGTTCCCAGCCGACATGACCTCCGTCGCATTGGTGACGGCGACGCAATGCCGCGGCACCGTGCTCATCCACGAAAAAATGTTCGAATCGCGCCTCTACTTCACCGACCCGCTGATCAACATGGGCGCGCGCATCGTGCTGTGCGACCCGCACCGCGCCGTGGTCATCGGCCCCGAACGACTGCGCGGCGCGCGCCTGAGCAGCCCGGACATCCGCGCCGGCATGGCGATGCTCATCGCCGCCCTGTGCGCTGACGGTGAGAGCGAAATCCAAAACATCGTCCAGATAGACCGCGGTTTCACGCGCATCGACGAACGCCTGAAAAAACTCGGCGCGAAAATTGAGCGACTGGAATAGCCCTCCAGGGCTAATCGACATTCAAGAGCGCCAGCGGAGCAACAGCCCCGCAGAGGGAGAACCAGTGCGGGAAGTGAAAATGTGCGGCGGCTACAGGCATTCCATCCCATCGGGATTGCCGCCTTTGCGAGAAAATAATTTGCAATTAATATAAAAAATCCTTGACCGGACATGGTTTTTGTATAGCCTAAGCGGCCTATGGTGCAGAATATAATTCGCCAATTCGCCAATTCGCCAATTCGCCTTATGAGCCACCTCCGCCTAGTCCGCTCGTAAGGGGCGGAACGTTTTCCTTTTTCCAGCCCATTTCAACT